>JANMFT010000222.1:0-4273 GCA_031374255.1 Limoniibacter sp.
GCGACATCGGCGGTATCAACAAAGAATTTCATGGCTTGGCTCCGGCGTTAAAGGTATGTTTTCATCTTACTAAGGGATGCATTCGGGCGGGTCACGCTTTAAGTTGCAGCGATGACAGCAGAACCACAAAAACTTAAGCAACGCGCGGTTGGTGTGCTGGTGCCAATGCCGTCGCCGCGGCCTTACACCTATGCTGTGCCGGAGGGCTGGCAGGTGGAAGCTGGTTCCATCGTGCAAGTTCCGCTTGGGCCAAGATTGGTTTGCGGTGTCGTGTGGGACGGAACGCCCGACAATGTTGACCCGAAAAAACTTAAACCTTTGGAGCACCTGTTTGATTGCCCGCCGCTGGATGAACCGACGCGGCGCTTCATCGAGTGGGTTGCCAATTATACGTTGACGCCGCCCGGTCTGATTGCGCGGATGGTATTACGCGTGCCGACGGCTTTTGAACCCGAGGCCATGATTGAGGCGCTGCAGTTTACGGGCCATCGGCCTTCCAAAATGACAGCTGCGCGACAGGCAGTGTTGGAGTTTGTGATTGATCAAAACGTGTGGACAAAATCCGGCCTTGCCAAAGTGGCCGGTGTTGGCGCTTCGGTGATTGATGGCCTCCACAAAGCCGGGTGTTTTGAGACCGTGCATTTGCCGCCGCCGCCGGTGGTGCCACTGCCGGATACGGCCTACGGCGCACCGGAGTTGTCGGCTGAGCAGGCGCAAGCAGCCGGTGAACTATCCGCCCTTGTTGGCAATGGTTTTGCCACGGCTTTGCTCGATGGCGTCACTGGTTCGGGCAAAACCGAAGTTTATTTTGAGGCAATTGCCAAGGCGCTTGATGCGGGTAAACAAGCCTTGGTGCTAATCCCGGAAATTGCGCTGACCGATGCGTTTTTGGCGCGCTTTGAACAAAGGTTTGGCGCAAGGCCTGCCGAATGGCATTCAGATTTGCCGCCGCGCCACCGCGAGAAAGTCTGGCGGCAGGCCGCCGAAGGCCGCATCCGCGTGGTGGCCGGTGCGCGTTCGGCACTGTTTTTACCATTTAAAGAACTTGGGTTGATCGTGGTCGATGAAGAACATGACCCGGCCTATAAGCAGGAGGAAAGTGCCGTCTATCACGCCCGCGATATGGCCGTAGTGCGCGGCAGACTTGGCGGGTTTCCAGTAGTGCTGGCGTCGGCAACGCCATCGGTTGAAACCTTGGTCAACGCCACCCGCGGGCGTTACAAACATATTATCCTGCCAGATCGCTATGGTGATGCTGTGCTGCCGGATATTGCCTCTATCGACATGCGGCGGCATCCGGCGCCGCGCGGTAGGTTTATTTCGCCGGTTTTAGATTCTGCCATTCGCGCGACGCTCGCGAAGAATGAGCAGTCGCTACTGTTTCTCAACCGGCGCGGCTATGCGCCGCTGACGCTGTGCCGTGTCTGCGGCCACCGCTTTGAATGCAGCAATTGTTCGGCTTGGCTGGTGGAACACCGGTTCCGCAAGCAATTGCAATGCCACCATTGCGGCCATCATGAAAAATCGCCCGAAGCTTGCCCGAATTGCGGCGCGCTTGATCATCTGGCTGCCTGCGGCCCCGGTGTTGAGCGTATCGCCGAAGAGGTGGTCGAAGCCTACCCTGAGGCACGGATCATCGTGCTGTCGTCTGACATGATGGGCGGGATTAAGCGCTTGCGGATTGAACTTGAGGCCATCGCCAAGGGTGAAGCCGATATTGTGATTGGCACGCAATTGGTCGCCAAAGGCCATAACTTCCCGCTCATGTCTCTGGTGGGGGTGCTGGATGCGGATATCGGCCTGTCGAGCGCAGATCCGCGCGCGGGCGAACGGACATTTCAGCTCTTGTCTCAAGTCACAGGCCGTGCCGGGCGCTTTGGTCTGAAAAGCCGTGGCCTTATTCAAACCTATTTGCCCGACCATCCCGTGATGAAGGCGATTGTTAAAGGTGACCGCGATGCGTTCTATGAAGGCGAGATTGATTTGCGGGAACGTGCGCAACTACCGCCTTTTGCGCGGCTGGCGGCCATCATTATTTCAGGTGAAGACCGCCTTCTGACAGAGAGCCATGCCCGCTTGCTTGGCGCTGCCGCCAACCGCGACACTGATCTTCATGTGCTTGGCCCCGCCGAAGCGCCCATGGCGATGGTGCGTGGAAGGCACCGCTACCGGCTGCTGGTGCAAGGGCCACGTGCCGCTGATATTCAAGGCTTCATTCGCGCGATGATTGCTGCCGGGCCGAAGCTGCGCGGGTCGATCAAGGTGAATGTCGATATTGATCCGCAAAGCTTTTTGTGAGGCAGGTAACTACGGGCGGTCAAAAATGTCGTAGTCAGTTTTTGCTACGAAGGGTCTGTCATTTTCCACCGCGAGCCCCAAAATAATCTCCGAATTGCAATTATTACAGATGTAAAACTTTCTGTTCTGGTAATTCGTGCTCTTAAACTGGATTATGGATTTTTTCCCATTCGAATGGCATGTTGGGCAAATCTTATGCGGTGGAGTTTTCTCATCCCCTTTGAACTCATATGCGAAAGTCTCACCGCCATAATTTTTAAGATCATATTTTTCCAATTGAGCTATGGAACTCTCAAGTTCAGCATACTTTTTCTTTACGGAGTCTATTTCGTCCATCAAAGCTCTGGTCAATGAATGTTGATCCATTGCGCTGGCTTGTGCGGCTAAGATTGCAGACTGAAGTTCGACTACTTTTCCCTTTATTAGCGTTTCATCCCTCAGATTCGAAATTGCGGATGTCAATTCGAAGGCTGTTTTTAAGCTGCCAAGTCCTGCTGTTATTGTAGCAATATCCATTTTAGACTCCGTTCGAGAATCGCGACAAAATCAGTATATCGAAATTCTTGTTTTGTTCCAGTAGGCGAGTTCGGAAGCAAACTTGAATTGTAGACTTCATCGCGATACCCAAAGAAATAAAATGAGCTGGACAACATAAATGATTGAGATTTATTGGCCGCAAACGACGGGTGAATTGTTGGGATTTGGCGTTGCTGCGTTTACGGCTCTGCTGGGACTTCTAGCTTTTGTTGCACCACGCATTGCGTTTCAAATTGCCCGTATCGAAGCCAAAGTCCCCGATGCGATTGCCGAAGGGCGCGCCAGTTTTGGCGGTGTTTTTCTTGCGCTTGGGCTGGGCACGATTTTATTAGCGCAGCCTCTGGTGACTTTGGTTTTGGGCGGCGTTTGGGTGATGATGGCGCTGGGGCGGATTGTTTCGATGATTTTTGACCGTTCGCTCTCACCTTATAACCTTGCAGGCACGGTTTTTGAGTTGGTGCTGGGCGCTGCTGCTCTGGCAGGGCCGCTCGGTTACGTCATTTAAGCTCAATCCTTTGATCAAGAGCAACGTCAAAGCGCCCCACTTAAAACAACGTCACGGAAATGTGCGCACCCGTGTTGCGAGTCTAAAAAGCCTGTGCTAGTTGCCAGCCAACCATGACGGGCGGCCAAGCTGCATGCCTGTTGTATTGACAAAAATTTCAAAGCCCATCCGGGCAAAAAGCGGGCGCGACCTTGGCACAATCCGGTTCACCAGTTTTAGCAGTCGCAAACCGGTATGCAGGTTCGCTCTATGAATTGGCGGCTGACGCCAAGTCTGTCGCTGCCACCGAAAAAGATCTGGGTCGCTTCGGCGATATGATTGAAGGTTCGGCTGATTTGAAGCGCTTGATTTCAAGCCCGGTGTTTTCCGGTGCAGATCAATTGGCCGCTGTGACAGCAATTGCAGCAAAAGCCGAAATCGGTGGCCTCGTTGGCAACTTCCTTAAAGTTGTTGCCTCAAACCGCCGTCTGTTCGCAGTTCCCGCCATGATTGCTGCGTTCCGCGAGATTGCCGCGACACAGCGCGGTGAAGTGACTGCTGATGTGGTGAGCGCCCATGCACTGACACCAGCCCAAGGAAAAGAACTTGCCGCCACGCTGAAAGGCGTTGCCGGAAAAGATGTGAGCCTTAAAATCTCGGTTGACGCGTCGCTGCTTGGCGGCATGGTTGTCCGGCTCGGCTCAAAACAAATCGATACATCCCTTAAAACAAAACTGGCTTCGTTGAAGCTTGCACTGAAAGAGGTCGGTTGATGGATATCCGCGCCGCAGAAATTTCTGCAATTTTAAAAGACCAGATTAAGAATTTTGGCAAAGAAGCTGAAGTTTCTGAAGTCGGTCAGGTTCTGTCAGTTGGCGACGGTATCGCCCGCATTTACGGACTTGATAATGTTCAGGCCGGCGAAATGGTGGAGTTTCCCGGCGGCATTCGCGG
>JANMFT010000234.1:0-2775 GCA_031374255.1 Limoniibacter sp.
ATATTGGGCCGCATCTTGATCTCTTTGATCTCGATGATTTTCTGCTTTTTACGGGCGGCGGCGGCTTTTTTCTGCGATTCATATTTCAGTTTGCCAAGGTCTTGGATTTTGGCAACCGGCGGCACGGCATTGGGAGAAATCTCAACCAAATCGAGCCCAAGCTCTTCGGCCATGCGAATGGCATCGCGGGTGGGCGTTGGCCCTAGATTTTCGCCTTCGGCACCAATCAACTGAACGGTGGCGGCGGTGATATCGAAATTTGAACGTGGCCCGTCTTTAACGGGGGCGGTGGCTTTAAAGGGTCGGCGAATGGGCGTGATCTCCTCGATCATTGACACGGCGTGACTCACTTAAGAGATCACAAGCGTTCGAGTGCCCCGAAGCGGCTTGGAAGTCAAGATTTTATGTCTGAATTGCGTTTTTGTGTTGAGAAAGGCAAAGAGCAAAACCAAGAGATAAATTCACACTTCATCATCACTATGACACCACACACAGTGCCAGACTTCATACCCGTCAACGGCAACCAAATTGCCGTGCGCCTTCAAGCTGGCGATGCTGCAGCCCCTATTATTGTTTGGCTCGGTGGCTTTGGCTCAGATATGCGCGGCACCAAGGCCGAACGGCTGGCCGTGTTTGCCAAAACGCAAAATGTTTCGTTTCTGCGGTTTGATTATTCTGGCCATGGCGAAAGCGGCGGCAAATTTAATGATGGCACAATTTCAAGCTGGCTCAAAGATGCGGAGTCCGTGATTGCGCAATTTGCAGGTGGCCGACCGTTGGTATTGGTTGGCTCGTCCATGGGCGCGTGGATCAATTTGCGTTTGGTACAAAACCTGATCGCGGCCAATCAGCAGCATCGCCTTGCCGGTTTGGTTCTTATCGCGCCTGCGCCGGATTTCACGACTGATTTGGTTGAACCCAAACTCACCAATGCGCAGCGGCATGATCTTGCCACAAACGGATATTGTGAGGAGCCGTCAGACTATGGCCCCGAGCCTACAATTTACACCCGTGCGCTAATGGAAGACGGTGAAAACAATCGCGTGCTGAACGGTATTATTGATACGCATTGCCCGGTTACAATTTTGCAAGGCATGGCAGACACAGACGTGCCTTATACCCACGCACTAAAACTCGTCTCGCATCTGCCGCAAGACAATGTGACTTTGACTCTGATCAAAGATGGCGACCATCGATTGTCACGGGAACAGGATCTCGTCTTGCTGGAACGCGCGGTTCTAGCCCATTTAGACGCCGCACGAATTTTAGAATTGCGGTAGTTCAACCTATGGCTTCGAATAGTTTTCCAACCTCCGCTCTGTCCGCCGCCATAACCGCATCCTTCGTTGGCTTCGGCGGCACGCTGGCGATCATCATTTCGGCGGCGCAAGCGGTCGGGGCAACGCCCGGGCAAACAGCCAGCTGGATTACAGCGATTTGTCTGGCGGTTGCCATCGAATCCGGCGTTTTATCGTGGCGGTATAAAATGCCAATTGTGGCGGCCTATTCCACCGCGGGTGCGGCTCTGATTGGTGCTACGACGGGTATATCCATGGAAAATGCGGTTGGGGCTTTTATCGTTTCAGCGGTGCTGCTCATCATTACCGGCCTTGTCAAACCGCTGACGGATTTGGTGTCCCGCATTCCGCAATCTATCGCGGCTGCCATGCTGGCGGGCATTCTCATTGCTTTTCCGATGAACGCCGCAAAAAATGCGGTTGCAGAACCTTTGTTGCTACTGCCGTTGGTGCTGGTATTTTTGGTGCTGCGCCGTTTTGTGCCAACGCTGGCGGCCATCGGTGTTTTATTTGCCGGTATTGCGCTGGCCTATGCGATGGGCCGTATTAATCTCACCTCAAACTTGGGTTTTGCGCATTTTGAGTTTGTGATGCCGGGCTTTGACCCGACCGTAATGCTCGGCCTCGGCGTGCCGCTTTATCTGGTGACGATGGCCTCGCAAAACTTGCCGGGGTTGGCTGTGCTCAACACCTATGGCTATCAGCCCAAAGCAGGCGGCTTGATCAGCTTTACCGGCTTGATCTCATTGCTGACCGCACCGTTTTGCGCTTCGACAACAAACCTTTCAGCCATCACCGCTGCAATCTGTATCGAGCCGCAGGCCCACCCCGACAAAGACAAACGCTGGATCACGGGTATCTTCTATGCGGGCTGCTATTTTCTGTTTGCTTTGTTTGGCGCGTCGATCACCGGATTGATATCCGCCGTGCCATTCGCCTTGATTATCATGGTGGCAGGCCTTGCCCTGCTCGCGCCGCTTATGGGGGCAATTACCTTGGCCATGAAAGATGAGGCAACGCGCTTTCCGGCGATCGTCACGCTCACAGTTACCGCATCGGGAATTGTGGTTTTTGGTGTCGGCGCGGCGTTTTGGGGTTTGGTCGCAGGCCTTGCAGCGCACTTCATTGCACAAAAATAGCAGCGATTTCAGCCTCTTAAAGAATAGTTAAAACTGTTTCTTGAATCGCCCGTTTTCAATCACCAACTAATCTCCAAGCGGTCAGTGACGCCGCCACGATGTCTTTTTGAAAGGACAGTTTTATGACGACTTCCACCTATCGTTCGCATTCATTGCCCCTGATCCGTCCGGCGTGGACGCCAGCGACAATCGCTTTGATGGTCGGCGGCTTTATCGTATTTGCACCTGCCGGTTTGGCGATGCTGGCTTATATTATCTGGGGCGAACGTTTTCATGCGTGGCGTGATAGTGGCGGCTCACTCCGTGAAGCGGTCAATTCCAAAATGGGTTCAGGCTAC
>JANMFT010000236.1:0-3619 GCA_031374255.1 Limoniibacter sp.
TTTCAACTGATGGCGCGCGCCAAAACCGATTTCACACAGACATTCCGGCGGCTATCAAACTTAGACCAAGACCATGCATCGTTTCTCATTGCTGATTTTGGCAGTGAAGCTACAGCGTTTGAAGATTGGTTGAAACGCTGGCAGCAAGCCTCGCCGGATTATGCCGGAATGCGCAGTGTTAACCCGAATTTTGTGCTGCGTAATTGGGTGGCTGAGATTGCGATACGAAGCGTTGAAGATGATGGCGATCTCGGCACGATCGACCGTATCTTTCAATGCGTCACCAACCCATTTGATGAGACTGCCGCTTCCGGTAATGCCAATGACATCGGTTTTGCGGGGCCGCCGCCGGAGGCTTTGCGTGCTCTTGAAGTGAGTTGTTCGAGCTAAGTGTTGCCGAGCGCTATCATGCGGCAATTTCCTGTTTTGCTTTGGGCATCGCCCGCGCTAAGACGAATTGAGATTTTAATTTGAAGGTGCGCCTATGGATTCCGAAAAATTGGTCACTGTGTTTGGCGGTTCCGGTTTTGTCGGCCGGCATGTTGTGGCAGCGCTTGCAAAACGCGGCTACCGTGTGCGCGTTGCTGTGCGGCGGCCGGATTTGGCGGGTCATCTTCAGCCATTGGGCAATGCCGGCCAAATTCAAGCCGTGCAGGCCAATTTGCGGTTTCGTGAATCAGTAAACCGCGCCGTTCAAGGCGCTGATCATGTCATCAATTTGGTCGGGATACTATTTGAAAGTGGGGCACAAAATTTCAACGCGGTGCAAGAGTTTGGCGCGCGTGCGGTTGCTGAAGCTGCCCGTGATGTCGGCGCCGGCGTAACGCATGTGTCGGCCATTGGCGCTGATAAAGGAAGTGAAGCCGACTACGCCAAAACCAAAGCGCAAGCAGAGGAAGCTGTGCTTGCAACGGTGCCAAGCGCGGTCATCATCCGCCCTTCAATCGTGTTTGGCCCTGAGGATAATTTTTTCAATCAGTTTGCCGGTCTCGCGCGGTTTTTACCATTCTTGCCGTTGATAGGCGGTGGCAAAACCAAGTTCCAACCGGTCTATGTGGGTGATTTGGCAGAAGCCATTGCGCGCTCTGTCGACGGGCTTTTGAAACCCGGCGCGACCTACGAAATCGGTGGGCCGGAAGTGAAAACGTTTAAACAATGTTTGGAACTTGTTCTCGAAATGACAGGCCGCAAACGCCCGCTCATTCCCATCCCGTTTGGGATTGCCAAAATTCAGGGCTCGATTTTAGGTCTGCTGCCGAAACCACTGTTGACCAGAGATCAAGTGGTGATGCTGGAGCGCGATAACATCGTTAGCGACCAAGCTAAACTGGCCGGACTCACTCTCGAGGGCATTGGCATTTCGCCTGTTTCAGCTGAAGCTATTTTACCGTCTTATCTTTGGCGTTTCCGCGAGCATGGTCAATATTCTCAGCCAAAGGCATAAAGCCCGATCAACCCCAGAGTGCCAACAGCAATGCGCCACCAACCAAACACGGCGTAGCCGTTTTTGGAGACAAATTCTAAAAGCGCCCGCACAACAAGCAACGCTGATACGAATGCAGCGACAAAGCCAACAGCAATAATTCCAGTATCGTTCATTGTTAGCAAATCGCGGTTTTTGAAAATATCATAGGCAAATGCGCCAACCATGGTTGGCATTGCAAGGAAGAATGAAAATTCCGCTGCCGAGCGTTTATCCGTGCCCATTAGCAATGCGCCAACGATGGTGGAACCAGAGCGCGATGTGCCCGGAATCATGGCCAAACATTGAAACAGCCCGATTTTCAAATAAAGAGATATCGGGTAATTCATTACGTCGGTATGAACAGGCCTTGAGGCAAGCCGGTCTGCCCAAAGCAAAATAATCCCGCCCAAAATCAACATCACACAAATTAGCACCGGCGATTCAAACAGCACTGTTTTGATGAAGTCATGAGCCAAGATGCCGATCAGAGCTGCCGGTAAAAACGCAATTAGAATGCCGAGCACAAAGCGGCGGGCTCGGGGGTCAGAAGGCAGCGCAATGAAAATTGCCCATAGCCTTTGGAAATACACAATCAGGATCGCGAGAATTGCGCCAAGCTGAATACAAATTTCAAACACTTTGCCGGTGGAGTTAAAGTCAAGAAAATGGCCGGCGAGCAAAATATGTCCGGTGGAGGAAACAGGAAGAAATTCAGTAAAGCCCTCTATAATACCCAAAACGAGCGCTTGAAAAATCGTGCCTAAATCCATCTTTTCCACATTTGATTCGGGTAAAATTCACTTCTGGTTTACGCTGTTGACCGCATAATTGATACGCCGCTGTCCCTTTCCAAGCGCTGCTCCGCGTTGAAGGTTTAACCCATGCTCACACTGTTTCACTATTCAATGTCATTGCCATCGCGCTATGTGCGGTTGGCATTTGGTGAATATGGCGAGGAACTGGCGCTGGTTGAAGAAAAACCATGGGCACGGCGCGCCGAATTTATTGCCGTCAACCCGGCCAACACTTTGCCTTTGCTTTTGGCTGAAGGCGACCAGCCTGTCATTGGCAGCCAAGTGATTATTGAATATCTCGATGAAACCCGCGCGCCGATTTCGCGAATAGAGAAACTTTATCCCGGCAGCCCGTTAGGGCGCGCTGAGACACGCCGTCTTGTCGATTGGTTCCTTGGTAAAATGTATACGGAAGTTATCAACCCGCTTGTGCGCGAGCGGGTCTATAAACTGTTGATGACCAATGAGGAGGGCGGCGGTTCGCCCGATACCAAGGCCATGCGCACCGCGCGCGCAAATTTAATCCAACATATGAAATATGTGAACTGGCTTGCAAGTTCGAGAAATTGGCTTGCTGGCGACAGCCGTTCCTACGCTGATCTTGCCGGTGCCGCCGCAATGTCCACGCTGGATTATTTGGGTGAAATCAATTGGGCCGAATCACCCGCCGCGCGCGATTGGTATGCCCGCATGAAATCACGGCCTTCGTTCCGCGGAATATTGGCTGACCGTGTGCGTGGGCTCGGGCCTGTCGCGCATTATTCTGATCTGGATTTCTGAACGGCAATGGCAGCCGGTATGCGCCGTTTTCTGCAAGAAGAGGCAGCCAAAGCCGGGTTTGCAGCGTTCGGAGTTACAACAGCAAAAGCTGACAGGGAAACCGGCGACCGTCTCAAACAATTCGTTGCACTAGGCCATAACGGCTCAATGGCGTGGATAGAAGAAACACTTGATCGCCGTCTCAGCCCCGATGCGATGTGGGCGGAAGCTAAATCTGCTCTGGTGTTCGGGATGAATTATGGGCCGGAAGGAAACCCGCTTTTGGCCCTTAACCACAAATCCAATGCAGCAATTTCAGTCTATGCACAAAACCGCGATTACCATGATGTAATCAAAGGCCGCCTCAAAGACATTGCTTCAAAATTCGCTGCCAAATTTGGCGCGGAAGTCAAAGTGTTTGTCGACACAGCGCCGCTTATGGAAAAGCCGCTTGCGGCCAAGGCAGGTTTGGGCTGGCAAGGCAAACACACCAATCTTGTCAGCCGCGACCTTGGTTCATGGCTGTTTCTCGGCACAATTTTAACCGATGCTGAATTGGAGCGTGACACGCCCGAAATCGACCATTGCGGCACCTGCCGCG
>JANMFT010000237.1:0-21734 GCA_031374255.1 Limoniibacter sp.
AACGCCAAGGTCGAGCACTAAAAGCGTGATGACAATGGAAATAAAAGCGAGCCACATCCAAATTGGCTTGCCGAGAAAATCGGCAAATAGAAAAGTTTCCATGATGATATTTCGCGCCGGGACTACCCTCTTTTGCAGAACCGACATCACGCGGGGCCCGGCGACCCGCGCCAGAGGGGCCCGGAACTGCATAGGGTGGAAATAGAAACTGGCTTAATGCTTTTCAACCCAGCAATTGAAATCAAATGAGGTGCGATTGAAACGACTTAATTACGGTGCTATTATTAGTATTGATTGGAGTGCTTTTATGACCAACCAAATATTTGCTGCAACCAGCGCGAGTGTCTCGGAACTGAAAAAAAACCCGATGGGAACCGTCGCGGCAGGTGATGGCTTTCCTGTTGCGATTCTAAACCGTAACGAGCCGGCCTTTTATTGTGTGCCAGCCAAAACCTATGAGGCGATGCTCGACCGTATAGAAGATCTGGAACTCAATGCTATTGCTGATGCTCGAGATGGCCAAGCCATCCACAGGGTAACTTTGGATGAGCTATGAGTTGGCATTTCTTGATCAAGCGCTGAAGGAATGGCGCAAGCTGGATCATGTGACCCGCGATCAATTTAAGGCCAAACTCGTCGAACGGTTGCAAAACCCGAAAATTCTGTCTGCCCGGCTGCATGGGATGAAAGAGCGTTATAAGATCAAGTTGCGCAATGCCGGTTTTCGCCTTGTCTATGAAGTGCGCGATCAAGAACTAATGGTTTTAGTCGTGGCAGTTGGAAAACGCGAGCGCAACGAGGTTTATAAGGCGGCAGCCGGTCGTATCGCAGGTTGACATTGTCGGGCCACCCAACTAATCGACCTTCAACACCGAGGCGAAATCCTCGGTGTTTCATTTAACGTGTCCCGTGATGCTCTCTGATTTATCGTGAGAATGTCTGTCAGCTTTCCGAAAGGGGAGCAGAGGAGGGCGCGTTTCCTGAAGCCGCAATCACGTGGTTTCAAATCAAAAAGGAAATGCGGATGAGCAAGCGCGAATCTTCGAAGTATAAAATTGACCGCCGCCTTGGTGAAAATATCTGGGGCCGCCCGAAATCACCGTTTAACAAACGCGAATATGGCCCGGGCCAGCACGGCCAACGCCGTAAGGGCAAATTGTCTGACTTTGGTGTGCAGTTGCGCGCCAAGCAGAAATTGAAGGGCTATTACGGCGATATTTCTGAAAAACAGTTCCGCAAAACCTATGAAGAAGCTGATCGCCGCAAGGGCGATACTGGCGAAAATCTGGTTGGTTTGCTGGAAAGCCGCTTGGATGCAGTTGTTTACCGCGCCAAATTCGTGCCAACAGTGTTTGCCGCGCGCCAGTTTGTGAACCACGGCCATGTCACTGTGAACGGCGTTCGCGTGAACATCGGTTCTTATATGTGCAAAGCCGGCGACGTTATTGAGGTGCGCCAGCGTTCGAAAGAATTGGTCATCGTGCTTGAGGCTGTTGCTTTGGCTGAACGTGATGTGCCGGATTATTTGGAAGTTGATCACAATAAAATGGTTGCCAAATATATTCGCGTGCCAGCACTTGGCGATGTGCCATACCCAGTGCAGATGGAACCAAATCTGGTTGTTGAATATTATTCACGCTGATTTTGGTTTTATGTTATTTAAAGAGCCGCGTCATCGACGCGGCTTTTTTGTTGGAGGACAGAAGTGAGGTTTTTTGCTGTAATTTTGATGGCGTTTTTCTTGGTAATTGATTGCGCTAAAGCAGAAACTGAATCGGCAGCAGACTTTGATACTTCAGGGAGAGGTGCGATTCTGTGTCTGCATAGTTTACTAGCGGCGACTGCATCTTTTGCGCGCGTTTGTAGAGAAGATCAAAAGGTAGAGATCGAGCGCTTGCATATGGCAATTAAGCGTTTTGAAACGTTTGAAGTTGAACACGGGAAATGGTCTATTTACAAAGCAAGAATATTTAGTCTTAGAGCGATTTCAAAGGCGTTTCCTGGCGACGTTGAGGAAATGTGCACCAGCATTAGTAGAAACAATTTGGCACTTTTTGAAAGTGTTTATGCAGATTTTGGCGGACCAGAGTCAAAAAATCGTGTCGATAGTGCTCTATCCGTTGGTCGCAAGCCAGTAATGAACCCTTGTTTTCGAAAGTTCCAATGAACGCGCTTCCGCCCAACGATGAAACGTTGAGCCCTATCGCCCGTCTTTACGCGGATGCGCCGCAAAGCGTTGAGTTCAACAAATTGCGCAAGCGTCTGCTGCGGCAAACGCGGGAAGCGATCAGCGCTTTTGGAATGGCACAGACAAGTGAGCGTTGGATGGTCGCTCTGTCCGGCGGCAAGGATTCGTATGGGCTGTTGACGCTGCTGCTCGATTTGCAGGCGCAAGGATTGTTGCCGGTTGAATTGATTGCGGTGAATTTAGACCAAGGCCAGCCGAACTTTCCGAAGCATATTTTGCCGGAGTACCTCACCAAACTCGGCGTTAAACACCGGATTGAATATAAAGATACTTACTCGATCGTGACCGATAAACTCGACAGCGCGGCAACCTATTGCTCGCTGTGCTCACGGCTTAGGCGCGGGCATTTGTACCGCATGGCGCGCGAAGAGGGCTGCACATCTTTGGTGCTCGGCCATCACCGCGATGATGCGCTTGAAACCTTTTTCATGAACCTGTTTCACGGTGGACGCTTGGCAGCGATGCCGGGTAAGCTGCTCAATGATGAGGGGGATTTGATGCTGCTGCGCCCGCTGATTTATGTGGCGGAAGAGGATTTGGCGAAGTTTGCCGAAGCGATGGCCTTCCCGATTATCCCATGTGATTTGTGCGGCAGCCAAGACGGGCTGGAGCGCAATGCCATGAAGGCCATGCTGACGGACATTGAGCGGCGTATGCCGGGCCGGAAAGACGTGATGATCCGCGCCATGGGAACAGTTCGGCCGAGCCACCTTCTTGACGCAAAACTGTTTGATTTCAGCGGGTTAGAATTTAAAAATCAGAATGTGAATCCGGATGCTGAAGGCTTGGTTGAGCCTTAAGGGCTGTCACAGGGTCCATCGCACTCCACGCAAAATCCATAATGGGCAGCATGGTTTGGGCAAGTGATACGACCTTGTCGGCCAACAGCGGCGACGTAATTTCATCATCGGTGAGTTGCGCATTCACAAAGAAATGCTTCATCCGCATCCAGCGGCGTTGGTCTTCATCGGTTAAATCGCGAAAATCGGATGGCACGCGTTTAAGTTCATCATCGGTGGCGAAGGTATGTCCTTTGGCAGAAATCGCAGCTTCATGTGCGCGGAACTCATCGGTGCGAGCGATAATAGTGTCACGAAATGCGCGGAATTCTTCCGGCTCTGCATACCAAATCCCGGCACCAATATAGCACTCGCCGGGTTTGATATGGATGTAGGCGCCGCCTTGATCTTTTTTGCCGCCTGATCGGGTGAGGACAGCAGAAGCGTGTGTGTTGTAGGGCGCTTTGTCTTTTGAAAACCGCACGTCTTTGTTGACACGGAACATTGAGGCCGCGCGGCTGCCTTTCAAAGGAATGCTCAGCTTTTTGAACCGCTCGGTCACGTCCTCAATGAGGTCGCCCATCGGTACGCGGATTTCACTTTCATAAAGCGGCTTGTTTTCCGCAAACCATTCTTTGTTTTGGTGAAAGCCAAGCGCTTTTAAGAATGGCAGGGCTTGGCTGCCGAACCCTTTAAATTCAGCAGGCACACTCATCTAGATTAGGCAGCGCTTTTAACAGCGATGCCTTTTGAAGTCAGTTCAGTTTGCAATTCGCCGGATTGGAACATCTCACGCACGATATCGCAGCCGCCAACAAACTCGCCTTTGACATAAAGCTGCGGAATAGTTGGCCAATTGGAATAGGTTTTGATCCCGTCACGCAATTCGCCGGACGTCAGCACGTTGACGCCTTTATAATCAACACCGAGATAATCCAAAATCTGCACGACCTGCCCAGAAAAGCCGCATTGTGGAAAGCCCGGTGTGCCCTTCATAAACAACACAACGTCTTTGGATTTTACTTCCTGTTCGATGAATTCATTAATTGCGGTCATGACGGAGGTTCCTTTTGTATGGGGTGTTGGCCCGATACTGCTCGAAATGTAATTAACGCTCCGTCGCGCACAAGACAAGCCGACTGTTTGAAAACTTCACACGCTGCAACCTTAAACAAACCTGTTATTTTTTCGCCCGCGACGTTATCCGCGCCTTGAGCCGCGACAGCGATTCTGGGGTTATGCCAAGGTATGATGCGAGATAATGCTGCGGCACTTGAATAATTTTGTCAGGAAACGCCAGTGTCAGCGCAACATAGCGCTGTTCAGAGGTTCGGGTCAGGAACGCGATCTCCCGGTCTTCTTTTCGCACATAAAGCCATTCGGCGAGCTTTCGCCCCAGCTTTTGCCACTCGGCATGCGCGTCATAGAGAGTGGTCAGCTGCTGAAATGGCCAAGCTGACACAACGCAGTCCGTCATTGCGACAATACCTACCCGCGCTGGCTGCCCGCTCACGGCACTTCCAAATGAAGCAGCAAACGTTGGCGCGAAAGAAAAGTCTTTGGTCACATCATCGCCGCTGTCGGGAACAATCAACATGTAGCGGATTGCGCCGTTGTGAACAAAATACAGCGGATGCACGGAATCGCCCAATGCCACCAGAAAGCTGCCTTTTGCAACGAGTGATGGCCGCGCTGATGCTGCAAATTCCCGGACTTGCTCCACTGGAGGGTGGGCGAAGCGCGAAATATATTCTGCGATTTCGTCTTCGGGCCGGAAAGTCATCGAAAATCCGCAAATGAGTTAACTATCGTCAAGAGCAATATCCGTCCGGTGCGATAGCATCTGTCCAAGATTAGTCTTTGATCAAGGATGTGGACGATATGGCAAACATAAGCATTGCACAACCAAGGTCCGTTACCGAAAAACCGCGCGGCGGCGCGCCGGTGTTGAAGAGTGCATGTTCACCTTTGTTGATTGATGCTGGACATAGCAATGCGGTCTCCCGCTTGACCATTACACGCATCACTCATGCATGCGTGCTGATCCAATGGGGAGACGAGGCGCTGCTGACTGATCCTTGGTTTTCAGAAAAGCCGCTGTATCATCATGGTGAGAGCCTTCCCTTCGATGTGTCAGGCCTTCCAAATCTCACAGCGGTTCTGTCCAGCATGAATCATTACGATCATTTCGATGTTAGAGCGATCAGTGCGTATCGAGACCTTTCAGTTCCGTTTTTCACTATTAAGGAAAGCAATCAGGCAAAAGCTGCAAAGCAGGCAGGTTTTCTAGATGTTCGTGAGGTTGCAGCGTGGACTTCGATTACGATAGGTAACGCCAAACTGCATGCAATCGCAGCAAACGCATTTGCACCAAATTCATTTCGCTATGAACAATGCTACGTCATTGAAGCTGCGGGCCGCACAATACTTTTTTGCGCGCACTTTCTGAAGGATGATGCGGTTGCCCGCGTAAAAGCGCAGTTTCCCAAAATTGATGTGGCGCTGCTCGGCATTAACGGATTGCGAATCAAGCCACTGCTGGGCCGCCAGATGAGCATGGACCCGCAGGATGCCGCTCATATCTGCGCTGAACTTGATATCCACGTTTGTGTGCCGATCCACTACGCGTTCAACGGCGGTTGGTTTTCGTCGACGTTTTTGCTGTCACATAAGGGTACGCCAGAGCAATTTTCCGAAGCCACCAGGCGCTTGTCGCCATTCACAAATGTCGTCACGCTCAGTCCCGGGCAGCCTCTGATTTTGATGTGACAAGCTCTTACCAGGCTTTGCAAGCGACCTGCGTTCAGCACTTATGTGTTATTTGCAAAACGCGCAGCGGAATAAGCGTCAGCGCCGTTTTACTTTTGCACGTGTGCGCACTGTAGCTTTGCGGCTGGTTTGCCGTTTGGCAACCGTTGTGCGTGCGGACTTACGGGCAGTTTTACCAAGCAATAAGTCTTCGATCTTTTTGATTGTTGCTGTGCTGCGGCTGACACGCTTTTTGCGCCGCGTGGTGCGAACGCCCGCCTTCTTTTTGATTTCAGCCAGAACGCCGGAAACCACACTTCCAACAATGTCGTCTAAAATACCTGCCATTTTTACCCCAACCTCAATCCGGTGCTGATGTCTGCAATGCGAGTGCGTGTAAAACGCCGCCCATGTTGCCTTTCAGCGCCTCGTAAACCATCTGGTGTTGTTGAACGCGGCTTTTACCCCGAAACGCTTCTGAAATCACATTGGCGGAATAATGGTCGCCGTCTCCGGCCAAATCGCGGATGTCCACTTTGGCATCCGGCATGGCGGCCTTGATCATCTTTTCAATGTCTGAGGCTTGCATGGGCATGGCCGAGTCACTCCGTTGTCTGACTTGAAAGTAGCGGCTTATGCGGCATTTGCCAGCGTCTTTTCACCCATAAACCCCGGGAACCAGTTTTCATGGGCTGTTTTGAGGGCCGATACCGAAACCGGGTTGGCATCCCCCAAGATTAAACTCGAGCCACCGGTAACACCAATCAAAGGCGCAAAAATGCCCGCTTTATCTGTACGTGTTTGAAATGCATCTAAATCATTGCGGTTGATGGTAACAATATAGCGCCCTTGGTCTTCACCAAAGAATGTCAAAACTGGATCGTTATCGCTTGGTTGATTGATTTTCGCACCAATATCGGAGGCCATTGCCATTTCGGCCAACGCAACAGCCAGCCCGCCATCTGAACAATCGTGAACGGCAGTTGCCACACTGTCGGCAATCAGCGCGCGCACGAAATCACCGGCGTGTTTTTCGTGCGCTAAATCCACATGCGGTGCAGGGCCTTCTCTTCGGCCATGTATATCCCGCAAGTAGATAGATTGCCCCAAATGCGTGCCCCACTCGGCAGGTGCGCCAACAAGCATAATGCATTGGTTCTCAGCGGCAAATGCAATACGCGCGGATTTGCGCCAATCGGCCAGTAGGCCAACGCCGCCGATGGTTGGTGTGGGCAAAATGCCTTGACCGTTGGTTTCATTATAAAGCGACACGTTACCTGAAACGATCGGGAAGTTTAGCGCCAAACAGGCTTCGCCGATACCTTTGATTGCGCCAACAAGTTGCCCCATAATTTCCGGTCGTTCGGGGTTGCCGAAATTAAGGTTATCCGTCGCGGCCAGCGGTAATGCGCCAACGGCACAGAGGTTTCGCCAGCATTCTGCAACTGCCTGTTTGCCGCCCTCATATGGGTCGGCTTCAACATAGCGCGGCGTGACATCAGACGTAAAAGCCAAACCTTTGGCGGGATGGCCGTCAACGCGAATAACACCCGCGTCGCCGCCGGGGCGTTGCACGGAATTGCCTTGGATCAGCGTATCATATTGTTCATAGACCCAACGTCGTGAAGATTGATTGGCAGAGCCGACCAATTTGAGCAGTGCCTCAGCAATATCGGCTTGCGGCACGTCATCATTGGCCAGTGGTTTTGCAGGCGGGGTTGCCACCCAAGGCCGGTCATATTCAGGAGCTTCATCGCCAAGCTGCTTGATTGGCAGATTTGCAACTTCCACCCCATTATGGTGCACGCGGAAACGCAGATCATCGGTGGTGATGCCGACTATTGCAAAATCCAAGCCCCATTTGACGAAGATGGCTTTAGCCTCATCTTCCTGCTCAGGGCGAAGCACCATGAGCATGCGCTCCTGACTCTCAGAAAGCATCATTTCGTAAGCCGTCATATGGGTTTCGCGCACCGGCACTTTGTCGAGATCGAGCAAAATGCCAAGATCGCCTTTTGCACCCATTTCAACTGCAGAGCACGTAAGGCCCGCCGCGCCCATATCTTGAATGGCGATCACCGCGCCCGACGCCATCAACTCGAGGCAGGCTTCGAGCAAGCACTTTTCGGTGAACGGGTCGCCAACTTGAACAGTCGGGCGTTTCTCATCTATCTGGTCGTCGAATTCCGCCGATGCCATTGTGGCGCCGCCAACGCCGTCGCGTCCGGTTTTTGCGCCAAGATAAACAACCGGCAGGCCCACCCCTTTGGCTTCAGACAAGAATATCGCATCGGTTTTTGCAATACCCGCTGCAAACGCGTTGACGAGGCAATTGCCGTTGTATCGCGCGTCAAAATCAACTTCGCCGCCAACGACTGGCACACCAAAGGCGTTGCCATAACCGCCAACGCCAGCAACTACGCCGGACACTAAGTGCCGCGTTTTGTGGTGTTCGGGCGCACCAAAGCGCAGCGCATTCATGGCCGCAACAGGGCGCGCGCCCATCGTAAACACATCTCGCAAAATGCCGCCAACGCCAGTCGCCGCGCCTTGGTAGGGCTCAATGTAAGACGGGTGGTTGTGGCTTTCCATTTTGAAAACCACGCAGTCGCCATCGCCAATATCCACAACGCCTGCGTTTTCGCCCGGACCTTTGATCACTACCGCACCGGTGGTCGGCAAAGTCTTCAGCCATTTTTTCGAAGATTTATAGGAGCAATGCTCGTTCCACATCGCAGAGAAAATGCCGAGTTCGGTATAGCTGGGTTCCCGCCCGATCAGGCTGAGAATGCGCTGATATTCGTCGGACTTAAGACCATGGGCAGCAATTAGCGCCGGGGTGATTTCAGGTTCGTTTGCGGGAGCGGCCATGAGGTGAAGCCCTGTGAACTTTGAAAATGGCCATAGGCTGGATGATGCTTCACGTCACGGCAAAATTTGCGCAATCCAGTTATTTCTCAATTAAATGTGTCGTAACCGCCCGCGCCTGAATCCAGCAATTGGCGCAATCGAACCAAACCATTATGCGCATCAACTGCATGCTCGGTTGCTGAAACCCCAATGCGCACGCGGTGCCAGGTTTTGTCGGAACGGCCGACTTTGAACTCGTCTTCGTCGTCGATAAGAATGCCTTCGGCGGCTGCCGCAGCTTTGAACGTGCCGGACAGCCAAGGCTCTGGCAGGCGTAACCAGATAAACGGCACGTCCTCGCGGCTGTCAAATTCAACACCCCTGAATACATCGCGGACATCCAAAATGCGGCGGCGGATTTCAGCGGTGTTTTCCAATCTTATAGATTCAGCGATGCCAGAATTAACGAGTTGCGCTGCGGTTTCAGCCATTAAAAACGCAATACCGCCCGACAGCATTTTGAGCGCAATTTGCACGCGGTTGGCATAATGCAGCGGGCAGGCAATCCACCCGCACCGCAAGCCCGCCGACACAGATTTTGACAGGCTGCCAACATGAAACACCCGCTCGGGAATGAGTTCGGCAAGAAGCACCAAATTGCTGCCATCACGCGGGGCATAAACGGAATCTTCAATAACCAGTATATTGTAGCGCAGCGCGATTTCGGCGATAGCGCGGCGTTTTTCTTCGCTCATCACACCAAGTGTCGGGTTCTGGCAGGCGGGCATCAGAAATAATAATTTCGGGTGACGCTGCGCGCAAACCCGCTCCAGCTCATCGGGGTCAATACCATCGGTGTGAGTTTCGACGGTGACGGTTCGGCGCCCCATCATCGCAGCGGAGCGCGCTAGCGAGGAATAGGTCAAATCCTCAAACACAATCGAGTCGCCCGGCATCGTGGTTGCGGCAATCACCGCCATAAGGCCGGAATGAGCGCCGTTTGTTTGCAAAATGGTTCTAGGTTCGGGCTTCCACCCGCCTGCAGCGAGCCAAGTCGCACCTGCTTCGCGCCAATTTTGCGGCTGGGAACGCGAATAATCATAAAGCTCAGCTGGTTTGGCTGCAAGGATTTCAGATGCGACCGCGCCAATAGCATCGCGCGCAAAGTTCAGCGGGGCAGCAGTGGAGTCAAACCTGAGCATGCCATCGACGGGTGCGTGTGTGCGTGTGCCGCCAAAATGCGCCGCGGTTACGCCGTGTCTGATTTGCGGGGTGGCCTCCTGTGCCAACACATAGGTTCCGCGCCCGACTTCACCAGACACCAGCCCGCGCTCACGCATAATTGCATAGGCACGGCTGACTGTGCCAATTGTTACGCCAATATCAAACGCAAGATTGCGCTGAGGTGGAAGTTTAGCTCCAGCGGGCAGGGTGCCGCCATCAATAGCGTTTTCGATTGCACCGGCCAGCCGGGCATAAAGCGGGCCGGTGTGGGCAGTGAGGTCTGGGAGCCAATTTGTCATCATTGGTTTGGTATCAATGAGGACAATAGCTGAGTCAATTGCAGGGTTGTGCTGGTGACATTAGTGCTCTTCCTTCCTTCGCCCCGTTCTTCACGGGGAGAAGGTGTCAGCTTTGCTGACGGATGAAGGGCTTTTGACAATCGGATAGAAGCCCCTCATCCGACCCTTCGGGCCACCTTCTCCCCGTGAAAAACGGGGAGAAGGGAAGTAAGAGAACTAACCCGTCGCCCCACAATCATCACTACCGGCCACCCACCTATTCACATCCGACGTGATGCGTTTGCCAAGCGTTTCATTCATCAACGGGCCAAAAGCGCTTATTTTTGCGGGGCTTCCATTGGCTTCAATCACGGCCAATGGTAACCCATTCGGGTTTTTGGCGGGCACAATTAAAATGCGCGGGCGTCCGTTTTGTGAGGTGAGTTCCGGCGATAACCTATAAGCCTTAAACGCCGGGTCTTTAGAGCGGAACCAGCATTCACGGGCGCCGAGGGCAACGCGCTCCATCACCGGCAATGCCGCGCGGCTGACTGTGATGGTGCCTTGCGGGCGCGGTTTGGGTGCGGTTTGGCAGGCGGATAGAAGGCTGATTGCTGCCAATAATATAAAGAGCTTTCTCATGCCGCTTGTCTCACTGATGTCACACCAAGCACACTTTCAAACAAGCGCCGCCCATCATCACCGCCATGGGCGGCTTCAACAAAATTCTCTGGATGCGGCATGAGGCCAAGCACGTTGCCCGCGTCGTTCACAATGCCCGCAATATCACTGATGGAACCGTTCGGGTTGGTGCCTTCAGCATAACGGAAAGCGACTTGATTCTTGTCTTCAACGCGCGCCAAAGTGTCAGCATCGGCAAACCAGTTGCCATCATGGTGGGCAACGGGACAGCGGATGATTTCGTTCGGCAGATAGTTTTGTGTAAACCGCGTTTTATCGTTTACAACTTCGAGTTTCACTTCGCGGCATACGAATTTCAGTGAAGCGTTGCGCATCAAAGCGCCCGGCAGCAGGCCGGCCTCGGTCAAGATTTGGAAGCCGTTGCATACGCCTAAAATAGGCGTGCCGCGTTTTGCGTGATCACGCACAGCGTCCAGCACCGGCATCCGCGCCGCGATCGCGCCGCAGCGCAAATAATCACCGTAGGAAAATCCGCCAGGAATGACGATCAAGTCAACTTTCGGAATAGAGGTTTCAGTTTGCCAAACTGTAATTGGCGCAACGCCTGTGATCAGCGTCAGCGCCGCAATCATGTCGCGGTCGCGGTTAAGGCCCGGCAAAACGAGAACGGCGGTTTTCATAGGCGGCCCCTTGAAGCGTTTAATGGGCGATAGGTCGGGAATAAAATGAGGTCAACACAAACGCGCATTCATCCAATGCTAAAGCATTTCCATATCGGCAAACTCTGCTCTTTCTGTAATGAAACGGAACCGGCTTTCCGGCTTTGAACCCATCAAATCATTGACGGCGTCACCCGTTTTGCGGGCAGTTTCATCAATCAATTCCACTCGCAACATAGTGCGTTTGGCAGGGTCCATCGTGGTTTCCTTAAGCTGAGCAGGCATCATTTCACCGAGGCCTTTGAAGCGCCCGATTTCGACTTTGCCTTTGCCGGTCAAGACCGTGTTGACCAACTCCTGCCGGTGCGCCTCATCGCGCGCGTAAACCGTTTTTGCGCCTTGTGTCAGACGGTAAAGCGGCGGCACGCCCAAAAACAAGTGCCCGCCACGGATCAAATCCGGCATTTCCTGATAGAAAAATGTCAGTAGCAAAGATGCAATATGCGCTCCGTCAACGTCAGCGTCGGTGAGGATCACAACCCTTTCATAGCGCAGATCTTCCTTGCGATATTTATTGCGCATCCCGCAACCGAGTGCCTGCACCAAATCGCCAATTTGCTGATTGGCGGTGAGCTTATCGCGGCCCGCATTGGCGACGTTCAGGATTTTACCACGCAACGGCAATATCGCCTGGTTGGCGCGATTTCGGGCCTGCTTAGCTGAACCACCGGCGCTATCGCCTTCAACAATAAAAATCTCAGCGCCAGCTGCACCGCTTTGCGAACAATCGGATAATTTTCCCGGAAGGCGCAATTTGCGGGTGGCAGTCTTGCGGTTGACTTCTTTTTCGGCACGGCGGCGCATGCGCTCATCGGCGCGGTCCACCACCCAATCAAGCAAACGCGATGCCGCTTGGGGCGAAGCTGTCAACCAATGGTCAAAGCTATCGCGTATTGCGTTTTCAACGATGCGCTGGGCTTCGCCGGTGGCAAGGCGGTCTTTGGTTTGGCCGACAAATTCTGGTTCGCGGATGAACACCGAAAGCATGCCCGCCGCCGACACCATCACGTCTTCGGATGTGACATTTCCGGCGCGTTTGTTGCTGGTGAGCTCAGCGTAGTTTTTGAGGCCGCGCGTTAAAATCGTTCGAAAGCCCTGTTCGTGCGTTCCGCCTTCGGGCGTTGGAATGGTGTTGCAATAAGAGTTGACGAAGCCATCTCCGGTGAACCAAGCTACTGCCCATTCAACCGAACCGTGACCGGTTTTATCAGTTTTACCTGAGAAGATTTCGCCGGAAACCAAGGTTTCGCCTTCAATTGAAGCCGCCAAATACTCTTTCAAGCCGCCCGGAAAATGGAACACAGCTTTCGGGCCGAATTTGGTATCGGCTTTGAGGAGTGACGGATCGCACGACCAGCGGATTTCAACGCCGCCATAAAGATAAGCTTTTGAGCGGGCCATGCGCGCAACTCGCTCAGGGTCGAACTTCACGTCCTTGCCAAAAATTTGGAAGTCCGGTTTGAAACGCACGCGTGTGCCGCGCCGGTTTTGCACTTCGCCGACTTCGATCAACTTAGTGACAGGATGTCCGCGCGAGAATGTCTGGCGATATAAACGCCGGTTTTGCGCAACTTCAACTTCCAACGTTTCAGAAAGTGCATTCACCACCGACACGCCGACACCGTGCAGGCCGCCGGAGGTTTCATAGGCTTTGGAATCAAATTTGCCGCCAGCGTGCAAAATGGTCATTACCACTTCGAGCGCGGATTTGTCTTTGAATTTGGGGTGCGGGCCAACAGGAATGCCGCGGCCATTATCTGAGACCGTCAAAAAACCATCGGCACCAAGCTCAACTTCAATGAATGTCGCGTGGCCAGCCACGGCTTCATCCATCGAGTTGTCGAGCACTTCGGCAAACAAATGGTGCAGCGCTTTTTCGTCGGTTCCACCAATATACATGCCGGGGCGGCGGCGCACTGGCTCAAGCCCTTCAAGTACTTCGATAGAAGAGGCATCATAGTCAGATTCAATGTGGATCGTTTTACCATTTAGCTTTGGCGCGGACTGCTTTTGAGGAGCAGGTTTTGGCTGTTCCGTTGCACCAAAAAGATCAGAAGAAGCTGCCATAAATTATTCCAAAGCCGAACTGCGAATCATTCTGTGACATTGCCACGGGAAGGGGCAAATTGCGAAATCACGAGTAAAAAAATTGTATCGCATTTGATTTAATTTTGGTCTTGCAAAATTGAAATTCATTCACCGTCTCCCTTAGCTGAAACGCAAAACTGTTTCGTTATGGTGCATGTCTGTCCGGTATTATCCGGAACCGCATTGGGGGCGTGATCATGGCAGAACTAATTGTTTCCTCGCAGCTTGCTGCGTTCATTGAACGTGGCCGTGTGGATGCGCGCGATGTCATGGATATGCGTCAAAGTGTTTTTGCCAACGGTGTGCTCTGCAAAGATGAGGCCATCAGCCTTTTGGCTGTTCATGCAAACTGCACAGATAAATGCCCCGAGTGGGATGTGTTTTTTGTGGAAGCACTCAGCGATTTCTTGGTCGATAGTGTTGAGCCAGCAGGCTATGTCAATGATAAGCAAGCTAAATGGTTGATGTCTGCAATTTCGCGCAGCGGTAATGTCGCAAGCCGCACAGAACTTGAACTGCTCATAACGGTGCTGGAAAAATCAAAACGATCGCCGGAAACCTTGAGCGCGTCTGCATTGTCTCAAGTGGCAGCCGCGATTTTACATCAGAAAGGCCCGTTGGCTGACCAAAACCGCCGCCTTGGCGTGATCACAGCGCGTGACGTTGAGCTGCTTCGCCGCGTGCTTTATGCTTTTGGCGGGGAAGGCTCAATTGGCATCACCAAATCAGAGGCTGAAATTCTCTTTCAACTCAACGATAAATCGCTTGAAACTGAAAACGATCCGGCATGGAGCGATCTTTTCGTTAAAGCCATCGCCAACTACATGATGGCGGTGTCAAGTTACGCAGTTCCAACCCGTGAAGAGGCTCTGCGCCGTGAAGAGTGGCTTAACAAACAGGGCGAAAGCCGGAGTTTTTTCACCCGTATGATGGCTGATGGCTTAAAAGGTATTATTTCATCATATCTTGCACCAACTGGTACCGAAGCTGCTTTTGCAGAACGTAATGCCAAGTTCGAGCGCGACGAAAAAACAGCATCCGCTATCAACCAGAGCGAAGCGCATTGGCTGGTGGAGCGTATGAATAAGGACGGCTACATCCGTTCAAATGAGAAGATGCTGTTGAGTTTCTTCAAGAAAGAATCGCAATCAATCCATCCGGAATTGCAGCCCTTGCTGGCGATGGTTGCATAAGCTCTAAATTTTCAACTGAATGAATGCGGGTCTTTTTTGGCCCGCATTTTTTATTGAAGCAAAGCCATTGCCCGCCTATCAGAGTTATCGGGGAGCAATTATGTTCAAAAAGATTCTGATAGCCAACCGCGGTGAGATTGCCTGCCGCGTTATCAAAACCGCTCAGCGGCTCGGCATTAAAACGGTCGCGGTTTATTGCGATGCCGACAAAAACGCGTTGCATGTGGAAATGGCTGATGAAGCCTACCATATCGGCCCGTCTGCCGCCGCGCAAAGCTATCTGGTCATCGACAGGATTATAGAAGCCTGCAAGGCCACGGGCGCGCAAGCTGTGCACCCCGGCTACGGATTTTTATCGGAGCGTGCGGCGTTTCCCGAGGCGCTGGCAAAAGCCGGTGTGATTTTTATAGGCCCGCCACCTTCTGCAATTGTCGCGATGGGCGATAAGATTGAATCCAAGCGCTTTGCCAAAGCCGCCGGTGTTTCCACCGTGCCGGGCTATGACGGCATTATTGCTACTGTCGAAGAAGCCGAAACCATCGCTGATCACATCGGCTATCCGGTGATGATTAAGGCTTCGGCGGGTGGTGGCGGTAAAGGCATGCGTATTGCGCACAGCCGCGCCGAAGTGTGTGAAGGCTTTGAGCGGGCAGCATCCGAGGCCAAATCATCATTCGGCGATGACCGGATGTTTGTTGAAAAATTCATTGTTGATCCGCGCCATATTGAAATTCAGGTATTGGCTGATGCGCATGGCAATTGCATTTATTTGGGCGAGCGTGAGTGCTCCATCCAGCGCCGTAACCAGAAAGTTATCGAAGAAGCGCCATCACCGTTTTTGGATGAGGCAACGCGGGCGGCAATGGGCGCACAATCGGTCGCGCTCGCCAAAGCCGTTGGTTACACCAGCGCTGGCACGGTTGAGTTTATTGTCGATCAGAACCGTAATTTCTATTTTCTCGAAATGAACACGCGGTTGCAGGTTGAACACCCTGTCACTGAACTCATCACCGGTATTGATCTGGTCGAACAGATGATTCGCGTTGCGGCGGGGGAACCCCTGAGAATAATGCAAGATGACGTTAAACTTACCGGTTGGGCTATTGAAAGCCGTGTTTATGCCGAAGACCCGTATCGCGGATTTTTGCCATCCACGGGCCGCCTGACGCGCTATCAACCGCCCACCGAAGGCCCACTCGGCGATGGCATGGTGCGTAACGATACCGGCGTTTACGAAGGCGCTGAAATTTCGATGTTTTATGACCCGATGATAGCGAAACTTTGCACCTTCGCCGCTGACAGAACCAAAGCAATTGCAACAATGGCGACTGCGCTGGACAGTTTTGTGGTCGAGGGCATCAGCCATAACGTACCGTTTTTGGCCGATTTAATGCGCCAGCCAGATTGGCTTTCAGGCAATTTGACCACGGGTTTTATTGCAAAGCATTATCCCGATGGTTTTACCCCCCGCATGCCCGATTGGCGCGAACACGCGATATTGGTCGAAGTAGCGTTGGCCATCGAGCTGCGCCGCCGGGTCCGGCTTGATAATATGACCGGGCGACTGCGCCCGCACTCAGGCGTGATCCATCCTGACTGGGTGGTAAAGTTGGGTGGCGAAAAGACGCCAGTCACAATACTGCAAATGAACAAAGACGACGGAACGGACTTTGTATGCCGCATCAGTGATGCCGATGCCGTCCGTGTGGTGACGCATTCGCTGCCCCATGAGCCGCTTTGGCGCGGCACAATTGAAGGTGTCGCGACGGTTGTGAAAGCCAAAACTCTTGCTGCTGGTATTCAACTTCAGTGGGGTAGCCTGTCGGTTTTGGCAAAAGTTATGCTGCCGCATGTGGCAGAACTCGATGCCCTGATGCCGGTTAAAATCCCGCCGGATTTATCACGGTTTTTGCTGTGCCCGATGCCGGGGCTGATCGTTTCGCTTCATGCAATTGTAGGCCAAGACGTGAAAGCGGGCGATGTGCTAGCCGTTGTGGAAGCCATGAAGATGGAAAACGTGCTTCGTGCGGAAAAAGACGGGCGCGTCGCCAAGGTCAATGCAAAGCAGGGTGAAAGTTTGGCTGTTGATGCGGTTATTTTAGAGTTTGAATGAGAGACAATCACCGGCTTTGGTAATTAGTCACCCCCGCCTTTCTTGTGCGGGGGCCTAGACAATTTTCTTGATTCACGGGGACAACCAGAACAAGCCTAGGCCCCCGCATAAAGCGGGGGTGACAACATCAAGATTTGAAACGGGCGACAAAAACGTGGGTTGTTTCTAAACTTTCAGCTGGTTTGCAGTTTCCCAAACACCGGCACAAACGCCTTCTTCAGCGCAACATCCACATCGTCCATCGTCACTGGCAGGCCTAGATCAACCAGACTTGTCACGCCGTAGCTCTGAATGCCGCAAGGCACTATGCCTGAAAAGTGCGCCAAGTCAGGTTCAACATTGAGCGCGATGCCGTGGAACGACACCCATTTACGCAAGCGAATACCCACTGCTGCTACTTTATCTTCTGCCACTAAGCCGTTGTGCAGAATTGGTTTTTCTGGCCTTGATACCCAAACGCCAACGCGGTCTGACCGGCGTTCGCCTTTGACGTTAAATTCAGCCAGTGTGTTGATGATCCACGCTTCGAGCGCACAGACAAACGCACGAACATCTTGTTTACGGCGTTTCAAATCCAAGATCACATAGGCCACGCGTTGGCCGGGGCCGTGATACGTATATTGCCCGCCGCGGCCGGTTTGGTGAACAGGCAAACGATCCGGCTCCACCAAATCAGCGGGGTTGGAGCTTGTGCCGGCCGTATAAAGCGGCGGGTGTTCGAGCAGCCAAATGGCCTCAGGCGCAGTGCCTTGCGACACAGCGTCAACATGGGCTTCCATGGCTGTCAGCGTTTCAGCATAAGGTTGCAGGCCTTCAAACACACGCCATTCAACAGGCGAAGGTTCATTAGCAAAAAACGTAATATGCGGCGGAGGTGTCACACGAATATTCATGCGCTCATTGTGCAGCAATTGGGCGCGCGCTGTCTACACAGAACCTTCTCGCACATTTGATACGATTTACAGAAAAGCGGGGTTGCTTGGCTGAAATCGCTTTGCTAATGCGCCTTTGGCCGTTCGCGGCTTTACCTCGGCGTGCGGCCGTGGCGGAATTGGTAGACGCGCAGCGTTGAGGTCGCTGTGGGGCAACTCGTGGAAGTTCGAGTCTTCTCGGCCGCACCATTTTTCTCCTGTGATTTCTTTTGCTTGGCTGTCTTGAAGTTGCGCGATGCCAATGGTCTTGTCGCATGGTGTTCTATGGATTACGCGATTCACGTAGGCTGAGGGGAGGGTGTTAACGATGGCCATAGAAGATAACAAAGCCACCGAAGCGCTTCGCAGCACAATCGACGATATTTATAATGACGCCGGTGCCGTGCGCGCCGATTATTTGGCGTCTGTGGGTGCGGCTATAGCCGACCGCGACACCATCATGCTGCGCCGTGATGTCGGGCAATTGCACGAATCCGAGCTCGGCGACGTTATCGAAGCGCTCCGCCCTGAGCAGCGCTCCAGCCTAATTTCACTGCTTGGCGATGAGTTTGACTTTGCGGCGCTGACCGAAGTTGACGACAATATCCGCCAAGACATTATGGATGCGCTGCCAAACGCCGACATTGCGCGCGGTATGCAGGAACTCGATTCTGACGATGCGATCTACATTCTGGAAGATTTGGACGCCGAAGACCGCGATGAAATTCTTGAGCAATTTCCATTCGCCGAGCGTGCAAAACTACGTCGCGCTTTGGATTATGCCGAAGAAACCGCTGGCAGGCGTATGCAAACCGAGTTTGTGGCCGTGCCGTCATTTTGGAGCGTGGGCCAAACCATTGACTATATGCGCGACGACAAGGACTTGCCGGATTCGTTCTCGCAGGTTTTCGTGATTGACCCCACATTCAAACTTGTCGGCGCAGTTGATCTTGACCAGATTTTGCGTTCCAAGCGCGCGCAAAAAATCGACACCATAATGCATGAGATCAAGCATGAGATTCCCGGTGACATGGACCAGGAAGAAGCTGCCCAAATCTTCCAGCAATATGACCTATTGTCGGCTGCGGTGGTGGACGAAAACCAGCGCCTTGTCGGTGTGTTGACGATTGATAACATCGTCGACGTTATTAACGAGGAAGCCGAAGAGGACATAATGCGCCTTGGCGGGGTGGGCGATGAAGAGCTTTCAAACTCGGTTCTTGAAATCGCTAAATCCCGTGTGCCTTGGCTGCTGGTCAATCTGGTGACGGCGTTTATGGCCGCAGCTGTTATTCAATTGTTCGATGCCACGATTGAAAAAATTGTTGCGCTCGCCGTTCTGATGCCGATTGTTGCAGGCATGGGCGGCAATGCCGGTTCGCAAACCATGACAGTGACCGTGCGCGCGATTGCTACCCGCGAACTCGACATTCACAATGCCCGCCGCATCATCCGCCGTGAATTTTTGCTGGGCGTGTTCAATGGCCTGCTGTTTGCTGCTTTGATTGGAGGCGTTTCAGCCTTGTGGTTCCAGAGCAATGATATCGGTTTGATCATTGCGGCAGCTATGCTGATAAACATGATCACTGCGGCGCTGGCTGGCATTTTAGTACCCTTGATGTTGCATCGTTTTGGCGCAGACCCGGCAGTATCTTCAGCAGTGTTTGTAACAACCATGACGGATATTATTGGCTTTTTTGCATTTTTGGGAATTGCAACGCTTTGGTTTTTTGCGGCTTGAGAAACTTTCTCAACCAGCTTATGCATTTACGTAAAGGTAAATGCTGGCTTTGCGAGACGTGATAAAAGAATTCTACACAATCACCGATTTGACGCGTGAGTTTGAGGTCTCAACCCGCACTTTGCGTTTTTATGAGGATGAGGGTCTGCTCAAGCCCGTTCGTCGCGGGCGCACGCGGCTTTATCGCACCGCCGACCGTCATTTATTTAAACAGATTTTGCGCGGTAAACGCCTTGGCTTTTCAATTGCTGAAATCAAAGATGTTTTGAAAATGTACCGCGAGCCGCCGGGCGAAGTGGGGCAACTCAAACTACTCATCGGCAAGGTTGAGGAAAAGCGCGAGGAACTGCGCCAAAAACGCCGCGACATCGAAGAAACTTTGGCTGAACTTGGCCGTGTTGAAGAAAATTGCGTGGAGCGATTGGCTGAATTGGGTGTTTCGACTTAAATCCAGCGCCGGACTTTTTTCTTATATGCCAGAAAAGCTGCCGGGAATTTAGCCTGCAAATGGGACTCTTCACGTAAAATTGCCAGTCTTTGCGTGAGTGCGCCGCAAATCAATGCAAGCGGCCAAAACCAGATGTTTTCGAGCATCAGCCCGATACCGAATAATAAGATTACATTGCCGAAATAAATGGGATTGCGGGTAAAACTAAACGGGCCGGAGGTTACGAGTTTTGAAGCGCCTTTGTTCGGCATGATCGCGGTTTTGGCTTTACGCATGGCAAGCATCGCGCTGATTTCTATCGCTAAGGCAATAATGATTAGCATAACGCCAAAAACATCGAGCAATTCTTTGATCGGTGACGGCACCCAAATCAATGGAACCAGAAGGCCAAGGCCGTAAGCTGTTGCAATGCTGGCAATCAAAATTACCGGCGGCCACGGAAACGCATTTGGCCGGATGGCGATACTCACTTCACGCCACTCATGGGTTGGTCTTCTGTTGCATAAGTTTGGTACACATTTCACTTGCCGCCTTGGCTTGAACTTCAACAGGCAATTGCGACGATTGCGCGGCATTTTCAGTCAATACAGTTTCAAAACAGGTGCAATAAGTTTGACACTGTTTTTCGTTAAATTGTTGCTGACAAACTTGTTTGCATTCTAATTGGAAACCGGCGCCAACGGCGCTTGCATTTGGCGGGGCTATCTGAGTTGCCAGCCATACCAGCCCGATCAAAACAGGTTGGTGCACCAAGTAAAAAGCCAAGCTATGGCGACCTAATAATTTCAATTGGCGGGCAGGGGCTTTGGTTGCTTGTGGTCGCGCCAGTGCGTGAAGCCAGCTATTTGCAGTTGCGATTTTTGCTGCCGCAATTCCAGCGAGGCTTGCCGAAAGCCATGGTAATAGCGGCACAAAATCATTGGAATTTGGTGGCGTTGTATTTAGCCCTATCAAGCTAAGCCAATGTGACTCAGTGGAAATCAGGCCGAGGTAAGGTACTGCAAATGCAACCACCGCTGCCAGTAAAACCAACGCCCAATGTAACTGGACAAAAATCAAACCAATAATACTGGCCGCTGCGATATGGTGCAAAATACCAAAGAAAATCCAGCCATCGGGAACGGCATAAAAAGTAGCGATGCTTATTATCAAGGCAGCACCACCAACCTGGGCCAACCGCAAAAAAAATGACGGCCACTTCACACCGTTAAAGGTTGCCATCACTAAACTAAACCCGACCATAAAGAGGAAGCTGGTGGCGATTCCCCGAGCATAAAATTTCAAAAACCCGCTGCCTGCTGTGCCTGCTGGTAAATAGCCAAACAGCTCCAAGTCCCAGCTCAAATGGTAGGTTGCCATGGCAATTAGTGCGATGCCGCGCGCCACATCCAAACTGTCGAGTCTGGGAATTGAAATGCTTGCAGTTAAAATTGGTTTTCGCACGGTTTACCCTTCGACGCGTCAGTAAGTAGCCAATTTGGCTCATGTCTGCCAGATCAATCCAATTTTTTGAAACATTTTACCTGATTTTCTGTCGTAAAATGGCTGGTGAAATTAGTGACGTGGCGATAGCGTTTCGCACAAGCGAGGGTTTGATCCGTGTTTTTGTCTGTATTTGATGTTTTTAAGATTGGTATTGGCCCGTCAAGTTCCCACACAATGGGGCCGATGACAGCGGCGTCGCGTTTTTTGGATGAAATTATAAACGGCGATTGGGTTGCACCCGTCGGCAGCCATGTTGCATCCATTCAG
>JANMFT010000247.1:0-2410 GCA_031374255.1 Limoniibacter sp.
AGCATTCCACGGGTTGACCGGCGGTTGGTTGGGCCCGTCAAAGCTGGGGCCAACCAGCGCATATTCATAGGTTGCAACCTTGCCGAGCGGCACCGCGCCTGCTTCGCAAAGTTGGGCCACAATGTCAGCGTCTTGTTCGGCGGGCGTGTCCGGTTGGTTGTGCGAGCCGCATTTGGTTGGCAAACCACGCATGTCGATTATATCTTTAACCGAAAAGCCGATCCCCTGCATCAGGCCGCGATCGATACCGGCTGCAAAATCAGCATCGGCTTGGTTCGCTGCGGACATTGCCTGATCGCTCGTCACTGCCACGAAAGCGCGTATTGTTGGGTTCAGTTTTTCAATCCGCGCGAGTTGCGCTTCGGCCAATTGGGCAGCTTTGAGCTTACCTGCACGAAATGCGGCACCAGCTTCGGCGATGGATAAAGCGCACAAATCCATTATTCTTTGAGCCACCGGAGGAGTTCGGCAGTGGTCTCAGCTGGTTTTTCGAGCACCGGTAAATGGCCTGCGCCAGCAATAATCGCAAAACGCGATTGAGGCATTAGACTGTGCATCAGTTCATGGCGGTCACGCGGGCATAAAATATCATTTTCGCCCATCAACACCAAAGCCGGGCCTTTGAACGCGGCAAGCGTTTGGGTTTGATCAGGCCGGTTCGCCAATGCATGCGATTGCATTGCAAAAACATCCGGCCCAAGGCCCAGCGCCATCGCCATACAGAGGTCAAGGATCTCAACACGATTGGGCGTATCTGCCAAATAAAGCGGCTTCATCTCATCCCGCATAATGTCCTCAAGTCCACCTGCTTTGACCCGCTGAATTTGCGGCAAGCGGCGGGCCTGCATTTCCGCCGTTTCGGCGAGCGGGTTGGTATCCATCAAAGCCAGTTTCACAACACGATCCGGTGCTTGTCTGAGTATTTCCATCGCCACGATCCCGCCCATGCTGAGGCCCGCCAAAGCGAAAATTGGCGGGGCGTTTTGCAGGATATTTGCAGCCAAACTTTCCATAGTATCACCGCGTGTCAGCGGCGGGATATGCAAAGTTTGACTGCCTGATAGCGCCCCGATCTGCGGGCCAAACAGCCGTGCGTCGCACATCATACCGGGCAGGAGAACCAGCGGTATCATGATGCAAATTCAAGCTGCAAGGCGTGCGCCTTCTTTGAGTGTGGCGAGTTTGGCCCACGCAATTTCAGGGTCAACTGCGCCAAAACCAGCAAAAGTTCCAAAGCCGCAATCCGAGCCTGCAATTACGCGGTCGCGCCCAACGATAGACGTAAACCGCTCCAGACGCTGCGCCACCAATTGCGGGTGCTCAACAAAGTTTGTCGTGGTATCAACTACGCCCGGCACCAGAATTTTATCTGCCGGTATGTCTTTCGCGCGGTCACGAAACACCGTCCACTCATGGCCATGGCGCGGATTGGAAGTTTCAAACAGCACATAATTTGCGCGGGCTTGCATCAACACATCAAACACTTTGGCCATATCTATATCGCAAACATGCGGGCCTTCATAATTGCCCCAGCAAATATGGATGCGCACGCGCGTCGGGTCGATTCCGGTCAGCGCATGATTGAGCGCTTCCACATGCAAAGCGGCGACTTTTACGAATTCATCGTCGGTTAAATGCGTAAACAACATATGGCGTGACAACGCCAAATCCGGGCAATCAAGTTGCAAATCAAGGCCCGCATCTACGATGGTTTTGTATTCGTCGTGCATCACATCGGCGAGCGCGGCGAGATAGGCTTCGCGTGTTGAGTAATGCGCGTTTTGCAAAAACAGCGAGATCACGCCGGGCGATGCCGCATTCATAAAACCGCGTGGAGCATTGTGTTTGGTCATGGCGGCTTTAAGTGCGGCGATATCTTTTTGGAGCTCGCCTTGGCCTTTGGATTTGACATCGCCAGTGCACATCGGGCGGGCATATTTCGGCGTGCCGCCTTCATTGGCGAGACGGTCGAGAAAGCTCGGAAACAGCTTTAAATCGGCTGGGGCATTGCGCGGGCTGTCACCGGAAAACCCGGTATAGCGGTCTTTGACATAGGTTGCGTAAGAGATTTTGGAGGTCTCGCCATCGCTGACAATATCAATGCCAGCGTCCACCTGCCGCTTGACCACCTCTGACACGTGTTCGGCCATACAGGCATCAAACGCAGCGGAATCGTAAGCTTCGCCACGTTCACGCGCGAACAGAAAATCCACCACTTGCTGCGAGCGCGGCAGTGATCCGACATGGGTTGCGAGCAGTGTCATAGCAAACGTCCCGTGGTTCCAGCAGCATCCCCGGTGGCCGTGATCCGGTAAAGGCTGCACTCGCCTGTCATAGCTGGCGCAAGGCTGTGCGACAGGTTTGGCGGGATAGCACATGTGTCTCCGGGGTTGAGCGATGTGGTGGCGTG
>JANMFT010000263.1:0-1670 GCA_031374255.1 Limoniibacter sp.
GGCCTTACAAAAGCTGATTTTGACCGCACGATGGCTGTCCATCCAACCGCTGCTGAAGAGCTGGTGACCATGTATGTGCCAAGTTACAAAGTGAGGGCAGGGTCACGAATTTAGCCTGTCGACATTGTATTTTCCGCTGTCGTTCCTGCGAAGGCAGGAATCCAGTTTGGCTCACCGCACGTGAATTAAAACAGCTGGATTCCCGCCTGCGCGGGAATGACGGATAAAATTTGCGGTATTCGAAGTTGACGAACATTTTGGCGATTTAACAAAACGCTGTTTGAAGTAAGCGGCTGGTCGCGCCATATAGCTCATATCTCAGTTTGAAAGCCGGATAATGAACCAGCAAGTCCCTGTCACGGCAGAAACCATCATGAAAACGCTGGGCAAGCGCAAGAAACCTTATCGCGGATGGCTGTGGCTGGTGCTTGTTGTGGTGGCTGCGGCGGGCGGCTGGTATTACTACACAGTGCAAGCCAATAGCGCGGCCAGCGCGGCACCGAAATACGAGACTGCTGCGATTACGCGCGGTGGCATACAAGTGACAGTAACTGCCACCGGCACAATTCAGCCGACAACGCAGGTCGATTTATCGTCTGAACTTTCCGGAACAATTGCTTCGGTTGATGTTGATTTTAATTCCATCGTCAAAGCAGGAAGCGTGCTGGCGCGCCTTGATGATACGAAATTGAAGGCGCAAGTTGTCAATTCCGAGGCGGCTTTTGCCTCGGCGCAAGCCCGCGTTGAGCAAGCCAAAGCATCATTGGATCAGGCCCAAAGGCTTTATGATTCCGCCCAATCATTGCGCAAATCCGGCGTTTCCACATCCAACGCATTGCTTACCGCTGAAGTGGCATTACGGCAAGCAAAGTCAGCAGAAACAATTGCGGAGGCTGACCGCAATCTGGCAGAGGCTAATCTTGGTATTCAAAAGGCCGATCTTGAAAAAGCTGTCATCCGCTCGCCTATCAATGGTGTCGTCTTAAAGCGCGCGGCTGATGCCGGTCAGATTGTGGCTGCGAGTTTGTCAGCGCCGGTTTTGTTTACAATTGCCGAAGACCTGACGCAGATGGAACTTCTGGTTGATGTGGACGAGGCTGATATTGGACGTGTTGCAGAGGGCAATAAAGCAACATTCACCGTCGACGCGTTTAGCGGCCGCACTTTCCCTGCGGTGATTAAATCTGTGCGATTTGCACCGGAAACCACAGATGGTGTTGTTACCTACAAGGCCGTGCTGGCGGTTGAAAACAAGGATTTGTCGCTCCGCCCCGGCATGACAGCAACTGCCATAGTCAATGTGCGTAACGTGGAAAATGCGCTTCTGGTGCCGAATGCGGCGCTGCGTTACGCGCCCCGTGCCGCGCCGGAAGCAGGCACACGCGGCTCCGGCCTGCTGGGCATGATTATGCCGCCGCGCCAGCGGTCTGAGCGCCCAGCGACATCTGACGGGAAATCGCTTTGGGTGCTGCGGGCTGGTAAGGCCGAGCGTGTTGAAATTGTGTCCGGCGACAGCGATGGCACCAGTACCGCCATAACATCTGACGCTGTCAAAGAGGGCGATCTCGCTGTGACCGCGGAAGTTGCCGCACCTTGAAAGCGGCGCTGATTTCATTTCAGAATGTTGCCCGAATTTACGGCATGGGCGAAGCCGAGGTTGCGGCGTTAGC
>JANMFT010000277.1:0-5954 GCA_031374255.1 Limoniibacter sp.
ACAACCAAAGGGTTGACGCCCAAGGGTTCAAGCCAATCAGCCAGCGGCAAATATTCGCCGAAGGGTACGAGGTGCAGTTTGTCCGCGGCGCCCGCGACCTCACCCGTATCATTGATGGCTAAAACAGAATTATAATAGCGCGCGCTGCCGCCAGTTTCACCTTCAACACGGATTGCTCCTGTCAAGATAAGCTGGCCGTCGGATAGAGCGTCACCCATATCGGCAAGTGTTTGCGGGCGTTCTTGCAACAAATACGGCAAGGCAGTTTCTGGCCAAAGGATAAGATCCGGGCGTTTGTCTGCCTTCTCTTTGGTGAGCGCCATTAACTGCTCAAAGATTTTTTGCTTTTCGGCAGCATCCCATTTTAAGTTCTGTGGGATGGAGGGTTGCACAAGGCGGGCTTCAATCGTTTTACCACTGTCGACAATTGGCATATATTGCGGCCTAAAATAGCCCCAGCCTGCCAGAACGGCTAAAATCAACACTGGTAAAGCAATGCCACGCCAGCGGCCTTTATAATCTGCCAATAAAGCCGGAGCAGCAAACAGCAACACTGCGACCAACGACAAACCATCAACGCCAATCACAGCCACTGATTGCATGAACCAAAAGTTTGAGGCGAGCATGGTGCCAAGGCTGTTCCACGGGAAGCCGGTAAAGGCCCAGCCTCTCAGCAATTCAAAGAGGCCAAAACTGGCGGCCAATATAAAGATACGGCTGAGGCCGTCGCGCCATAATGTGTGCGCCAACGCGGTTGAGAGGCCAAAGAAAATCGCCAAAATGGCAGGTAACCCGAGCACGGCGATGGGTAATGCCCAAGCAAAATTGGCGGCATCCACCAGAACAGCGGCGCCAATCCACCAGAGGCCCGCCACAAAATAGCCAAAGCCAAACCACCAACCGACCCAAAAGGCCGGCCCTTGGGCACGCCATTTACCGAGCACCGGACGCGCCAGTGCGCCATCCAAAAGCCAAACCAGTAGCGTAAAAGATATGAAACCGGCGGGCAGGAAATCGAGCGGGGCTAATGTCAAAGCACCGGTTGCACCAGCGGCAAAAGCAACCAAGGCACGCCTCCAATGCGTCAATAAAATGATGCGGCCTGCAAAATTCTCCATATGCCCCTGCACGGCCAAAAAGCCGGTTCCCGAATCAATATTGCATCGGTTCTAGCAGCGTGTTTCAGCGCGGCAAACTTACCCGCCGTTTTTTGCGGCTTTTAGTTCGGCGTCTGCGTCGCTTTTGGCTTCAGCTTTTGTGCGGCGGCGCGGCTCACCCATGCGTAGTGGACGAATACGCAAACGCTTGACGCGGCGCATATCGGCTTCAATAACTTCGATCTCAAAGCCTTCAACCACACTGACAATTTCGCCTTTGATCGGCAGGCGGCCAAGTGCGGATACCGCAACGCCGCCAATTGTGTCCACATCTTCGGCGTGCTCACCAACCACGAAACTTGGCCCGATCATTTCTGCAACGTCGTCTATTTCGGCGCGGGCATCAACGATGAACGACCCGTCGGCGCGTTTTTCAATCAGTGGTTCATCTTCGTCGTTTTCATCTTCAATATCGCCGACGATCATTTCGACAATATCTTCAAGGGATACGAGGCCGTCAGTGCCGCCGTGTTCATCAATTACGAGCGCCATTTGCGTGCGCTTGGCTTGCATCTGCGCCATCAATTCCGCGGCGGGCATGGAACCCGGCACAAACAAAACTGGCCGCCACAATTTGGTTTGGGCAATGGTTTGCGTGAGATCAACCAACTTCAGATCAATCTGCACATCACCCGGTTTTGGTTTGCCGCGGGTTTTCTTGCGGGCGGTTTGGGTGAGATAAGCTACCACATCTCGAATGTGAACCATGCCGCGCGGGTCATCCATATTCTCATGATAAACCGGCATGCGCGAATGGCCGGATTTTTCAAACGCGTCCAGCATTTCAGCCAGCGTCGACGATATCTCCATGGATTCAATACTGCCACGCGGCACCATCACGTCACTGACGCGCAATTCATTGAGTGCCAGAATATTGTTGAGCATGGCGCGTTCGGCAACGGACAGACTTCCGGTTTTCTTTGGCCCCTGTTCGGCAAGAGCATCAGTCAATTCTTCGCGGATATCAGACGGTTTGCCGCGAAAAATATCGAGAAATCTGTCAAGCAAACCACGGCTTGGGGCGCTCGGCAAAACCGGTACCAGTGAGCGGTTGGCCGGAATATCCTGCTGGTTCACATCGTTATTTTGGTCGGGCATCGGGTGGGGTGAAAACTTCTGTTGGTGCTAAGGGTTATTTACCGCGTAAGGGTCGGCGATGGCAAGGCGAGCAAGAATTGCGCGTTCCAATGTTTCCATTTCTTCGGCATCGTTATCGCCGGTTTCATGGTCATACCCGCAGAGATGCAGGAATCCGTGCACCAGCAAGTGCGTCACGTGATGGTCAAAGGTTTTGCCTTCATCTACGGCCTCGCGGGCAATAGTCTCAAACGCCAAAGCAATGTCACCGAGAAATTCCACCTCGGTTTCAACAGGGCTGTCGCCTGCCGGAAATGAAAGCACATTGGTAGGCTTGTCTTTTCCCCGCCAATCACGGTTTAAAATTTGAACCGCAGCGTCATTGGTAAACAAGAGACTGACATCGAAATGCTCGTCCAATTCAAGCACGTCCATCGCGGACGAAAAAGCAGACTTGGCCATTGCCGCCAAAACCACTTCCTCCGGCCAGCCATCGCAAGCAATATTCACATCAATATCTATAGCACTCATGTTCTCGTCGGAGACGGCTTGTTTATCTCAACGGCCTCATAGGCCGTTACAATGCGTTGAACCAACGGATGGCGCACAACATCTTCGCCGGTGAATTTGGCAACCGCAATGCCTTCCACACCATCTAAAATACGCAATGCTTCATTGAGGCCTGATGGTTGACCGTTGGGTAAATCGATTTGGCTTGGGTCACCTGTGATGATCATGCGGCCGGATTCGCCAAGGCGGGTCAAAAACATTTTCATCTGCATGGACGTTGTGTTTTGCGCCTCGTCCAAAATGATGACAGAGTGAGCCAGCGTCCGACCGCGCATAAACGCCAATGGCGCAACTTCAATCACGCCTGCGGTCATCGCTCGTTCCACCTTGTCGGCGGGCATCATGTCGTAAAGCGCATCGTAAAGCGGGCGCAAATATGGGTCGACCTTTTCTTTCAAATCGCCCGGCAGAAATCCGAGCCGCTCGCCGGCCTCAACAGCAGGGCGTGTCAGCACAATGCGTTCTACCAAGCCGCGCTCTAAAAGCTGTGCTGCAAAGGCAACTGCAAGATAGGTTTTGCCGGTGCCTGCCGGGCCAACGCCGAACACCATCTCTGATTTTTCAAGCGCGCGGATGTAAGTGTCCTGCGTGCGGGTGCGGGCGATTACGGTTTTGCGTCGGGTGGCGATTTGCGCATTGGTGATTTTACCGCGCGCTTCAATGGCAGGGAGTTGCAACTGATTATCCTCGGCAACCGCCATCCGGAGTGCGCCATCCACATCAGCCATGGAAATGCTCACACCTCGGCTGGCCATTTGGTACAGCGTATCGAGCACAATACGCGCCTGCGCGTTTTGGGTTTGCGGGCCACGCACGGACACCTGATTGCCACGCGAGCGCACATCGATGCTCAGCGCCTGCTCAATCCGCGCCAAATGCTGGTCAAACTGCCCGAAAGCAATGCTGGCAAATTTGTTGCTCTCATAGGTGATGACAATATGAGCGAGATCGGCAGCGCCGGAGGCCAAGGGAGAAACGCTGCTTGCAGCGGAAGAACTAGGAGGCATGATAAACACACTTTCTTTTGTTGCGGGTTGGGCAGTTTTGCACACGCAAAAAACGCCCGGCATCAAATTGGGTTTGGTTTATCAAGTGTTTGTCACCTTCTTAGTTCCTTATTTGTTTAAAATTACGCGGCCTTATGGCCAATAATTGCAGCGCTTTGAACCAGCCCTTCGGCGTTGAGTGTATTGCGCCCTGCTTCACCGATTCGCACCGATACTAGTTCACCAATGTTGCCGTTATTTTGCGGCATGACAACCGGTATCAACCAAGGCGAACGCCCAATGAATTGGCCCTGCTCGCGGCCCGGCTTTTCCACCAGCACATCCATGGTTTTGCCCACTAAGGAATTCAAAAAAGCCGCCTGCTGCGCATTTATAAGATTTTGTAGCTCAACCAATCTGGCGTCGGCGATGTGGCTTTCAATATCTGTGGTCAAATCAGCAGCTGGCGTGCCTGGGCGCGGCGAATATTTGAACGAATAGCTGGACGCAAAACCGACATCGCGGATGAGTTGAAGCGTTGCTTCAAAATCCGCGTCCGTCTCGCCCGGAAAGCCCGCGATGAAATCACTCGAAAGCGCAATATCGGGTCGCGCGCGTTTCATCTTCTCGATGGTGCGCATATAGTCGGCCACTGTATGACGGCGGTTCATGGCTTTCAAAATACGGTCGGAACCCGATTGCACCGGCAAATGCAAAAACGGCATCAGTTTCGGCAAATCGCGGTGCGCCTCAATCAATGCATCGTCCATGTCGCGCGGGTGCGATGTGGTATAGCGCAGGCGCTTCAGGTCCGGGATATCTGCAAGCGCAAAAAGCAGCGCCGCCAAGCCAGCCTCTTTTCCACTTTCATCCACGCCATGCCACGCATTGACGTTTTGGCCCAATAAAGTCAGTTCGCGCACACCATTGGCAACCAGTTTTTCCGCCTCGAATTTTATCTCAGCAACCGACCGCGAATGCTCATTACCGCGCGTATAAGGCACGACGCAAAATGTGCAAAATTTATCACAGCCCTCTTGTACAGTGAGAAATGCTGACACGCCACCGGCGCGCACGCGCTTTGGTTCAGGCGCAGGCAGTAGCGCATATTTATCGTCCAAACCATATTCGGTTTCGACAACTTTTTCGCCGGCATCCGTGCGCTTCAACAGCAGCGGCAAGCGGTGATAGGTTTGCGGGCCAATCACCAAATCCACTTCGGGCGCGCGTTTGATCATCGCTTCGCCCTCAGCCTGCGCCACGCAACCGGCAATCGCGATCTTTAAATTTGCACCGATGGCCTGCCTGCGTTTGCGGAGTTTCCTCAAGCGCCCGATTTCGGAATAAATCTTTTCGGTGGCCTTCTCGCGAATGTGGCAGGTGTTGACCAGCACCAGATCGGCGACTTCCATATCATCAGTTTTGACATAGCCGGAAGTTGTCAGCGCGTCGCCCATGCGCTCGGAATCATAGACATTCATTTGGCAGCCATAGGTCTTGATGAAGACTTTTTTCTTCGGGGCGATTTCTGTCTCGGTCATTGGCTCAATGTCGGCTGGTGTATTGTTTCAATGCGGCCCGAAAATGCCTCGCGCACCATCACACCAATAGAGGTTTCGCAGGCTTCTGTCACCGCTTTGCGGTTGACGGGCGGCTGGATGATAATCGGTGTCCCAAATGAAACTTCCACGTCAATCGGCTGGCCGGTGAGAATGTGTTTCAAGTGGGGCAACAAATCCAGATCGCCAATCCACGCGGCTTGAAGGCGGCGCTTAAAGCCCACAGGCAGACCGCCATATCGCGTGTAGGCAATCGCAACCGGCTGTACATGGGCGACGCCGTCATCGCCGATGGCAAGCGCCGCTGCGCCGGTGAGCGCGGATTTAAACGGCAAAAGCCGTGTGCCATCGCCCGTGGTGCCCTCGGCAAACAGCACCATCACGTCTTTCTCATGTCCCAGCCGCGCCGCAATGGCCTTGGCTTGGAGGCCAGTTTGGTGGCGGATGTCGCGATTGATGAAAACCGTGCGTTGCAATTTGGCGAGCGTGCCGAACACCGGCCAATCTTGCACCTCAGATTTCGCCACAAACGACAGCGGTATGACAGAACTTAAAACTGAAATATCGCTCCACGACACATGGTTGGACACGATCAAAAGCGGGCG
>JANMFT010000319.1:0-1959 GCA_031374255.1 Limoniibacter sp.
ACGCTGCCCGCCTGACAATGCTTTTGGCAAGCGGTCAAGATAGGGCTCCAACTGTAATTTTGAAGCGGCGTCTTTGACAATGGCGTCAATTTCAGCGGCGGACTTCTTGGCGATCCTTAGGCCGAACGCCATATTATCATAGACCGTCATATGCGGATAAAGCGCATAGGATTGGAACACCATAGCAATGCCGCGTTTGGATGGCGGGATATCATTGACAACTTCACCATCAATTGAAAGCGTGCCCGATGTAATGCCCTCAAGGCCGGCAATCGTGCGCAGCAAAGTCGATTTACCGCAGCCCGACGGGCCGACAAACACGATGAATTCGCCGGATTTAATCTCCAGATCAACGCCATGCAGAATTTCAATATCGCCGTAAGCCTTGACGATTTTCTTTAAGCTGAGACTGGACATGGTGTTTCCCTCCCCGGAAATTGTTGTGATATTTGTCGTGTGAGTGGGCGCATTACGCGACCCGCCCGAAATAGGCATCATAGGCGCTCAGTCTAATATCTCCGCCCCAATTTGTGCCCTTATAACCGGTGTCGTCCAAATCTTCGAGAACTTGCACGTTTTTCAGCCGCAAGGTTTGCGGATAATTGGTGAAATTAAACACACAGACCATCTTCTCGTTGCCGTATGTTCTGGTAAACGCCAGCAGGCGTTCATCGGCATGGATGAACGCAATTTCACCCTTTACCAAGGCAGGGTGGGAACGCCGGAAATGCAAAAAGGCACGGTAGTGGTTGAGCATCGAAGCGCTATCGGCTTCCTGCACATTCACAGACATGGCGGCTTGGGTGGCAGAGACCGGCAACCAAGGCCTGCCCGATGAGAACCCTGCATTTGAAGCCAAACTATCCCATACCATCGGTGTGCGACAGCCATCGCGGCCTTTGAATTTGGGCCAAAAGCGGATGCCATAAGGATCTTGCAAATCTTCAAAAGCAACATCGGCTTCCGGCAGGCCAAGCTCTTCGCCTTGATACAGGCAAATCGAACCGCGCAGCGCACCCATCAATCCGATCAACATACGCGGCCAAGCGGCACCTGTCCCGTAGTCCCCCAGCCGCGATGCGTGGCGGATTACGTCATGGTTGGAAAACGCCCAACACGCCCAGCCATCAACAGCTGCCGCACCAAAATCACTGACCACCTGTTTGACGCGCAGTGGATTGACCGCCGTTGGCGACAGGAAATCGAACGCATAGCACATATGCACTTTGTTACCGCCAGAGGTGTAATCAGCAACAATTTGCAAACCCAAATGCGCGTCCCCGACCTCACCAACAGCTGTGGCAGCTGGATATTGGTTGAGCAGCGCACGGAAGCGCTCTAGAAACGCCAAATTCTCCGGCCGGTTTTTATCGTAGAGATGGTCTTGATGATTATACGGGTTCACACTTGGCGCGATGGTGTCATTGCGCATCTCTTCCGGCATCGGCGGATTATTGCGCAACTCGCGGTCGTGAACGTAAAAGTTTATGGTGTCGAGCCGGAACCCATCCACCCCGCGGTCAAGCCAAAACTTGGTGACATCGAGCAAAGCCTGCTGAACCTCCATATTATGAAAGTTCAAATCCGGCTGCGATGTCAAAAAATTATGCATGAAATATTGGCGGCGCGTTGAATCCCACTCCCAAGCAGGGCCGCCAAAAATCGACAACCAATTATTGGGCGCAGTGCCATCGGGCTTGGGTTCAGCCCACACATACCAATCAGCTTTCAGGTTGGCTTTTGAAGAGCGACTTTCCACAAACCAAGGATGCTGATCAGAGGTGTGCGACAACACCAGATCAATCATAATTTTAAGGCCAAGCCGGTGCGCTTCGCTGAGCATGGCGTCAAAGTCTGCCAGCTTACCGAACATCGGGTCGATGTCGCAATAATCCGATACATCGTAGCCGAAGTCCTTCATTGGCGAGGTAAAAAACGGCGATATCCAAACCGCATCGA
>JANMFT010000425.1:0-20146 GCA_031374255.1 Limoniibacter sp.
CTCAGGCGGCATTGGCTCGGCTATGTTTGAGGCTGCAAATGCCTGCGGTCAGTTTGCCAAAGTCAGTGGTTTCTCGCGACCTGAGTTTGATGTTTCCAACGAAGCTTCAATTGCGGCGGCTGCACAATCGGTAAGCCAGACGGAACATCCGTTGCGTTTTGTGCTGGTAGGCACCGGCTACTTGCATGGGGCGCAGGGTATGCCTGAAAAGGGCATTAAGCAGCTTGACCCCGCTTTGATGGCGCATAATTTCCAGATTAACACCATTGGCCCAGCCTTAGTGATGAAGCATTTTTTGCCGCTGATGGCGCGGGACGGCAAAGCTGTGTTCGCTGTCGTTTCGGCCAAGGTCGCTTCACTTGGTGATAATCAATTGGGCGGCTGGCACTCTTATCGGGCGTCAAAAACCGCGCTGAATATGTATGTCAAAAACGCTGCAATCGAAATGGCACGCACGCGGCCTGAATTAATCGTGGCTAGTTTGCACCCTGGAACAGTTGAAACAAAATTGTCCGCACCTTTTGCCAAAGCCGGTTTGGATGTGCGGCCAGCTCATGTTGCAGCAACAGACATGATCCGCGTGATGGATGGTTTGACACAAAATGACACCGGCGGGTTTTTCAACCATCTCGGCGCAAGGCTTCCATGGTGATGAAAACACTTCGCTTCATTTTGGGGGATCAACTCACCCGCGGCATCTCATCTCTTGATGGTCTGGATAAAGCCAACGACATCGTGCTGATGGTCGAAGTGTGGGACGAAACCACCTACGCCCCGCACCACAAACAAAAGATCGTACTGGTGCTTTCTGCGATGCGGCACTTTGCTGAAGAGTTGCGTAGCCAAGGCATCAAGGTTGATTACGTTAAACTCTGGGAAGCCGGCAACACCAACACTTTCACCGGCGAACTTGCCCGCGCCATGGCCCGTCATTTGCCCGATTGTGTGGTACTGACCGAACCATCCGAATGGCGCGTTGAAGAGATGGTAAAAGGCTGGCAGGCCGAACTCAACACGCCGGTCCATGTGCGCATCGACAACCGCTTTATCGCGACGCGCGCCCGCTTTGCGGTTTGGGCGGGCGATAAAAAGCAATACCGGATGGAATTTTTCTACCGCGAGATGCGGCGTGAGACCAATCTGCTAATGGATGGCGATAGACCAGAAGGCGGTGAATGGAATTACGATTCTGAGAACCGCAAGAGTTTGCCTGCCTCCGTAAAACTTCCCGCGCGCCGCCGTTTTGAACCGGATGCAATCACGCGTGATGTGATGGAAATGGTGGCGGAAAAATTTCCCGCACATTTTGGAAACCTCAAGCATTTCGGCTGGCCGGTCACCCGACGTGAGGCTCTGGAGGCGCTTGATGATTTCATAACAATCGGCCTGCCGCATTTTGGCGATTATCAAGATGCAATGAAAACCGGCGAGACATTTTTGTTTCATTCGCTGATCTCGCCCGCGCTCAACATTGGCCTGCTGACTGCGCTTGAAATTTGTGAGCGCGCGCAAGCGGCTTACAAAAACGGCAACGCTCCGCTCAATGCCACGGAAGGATTCATCCGCCAGATTTTGGGTTGGCGCGAATATGTGCGCGGGCTCTATTGGCTGAAAATGCCGGGCTACGGCCAGACCAATGCGCTCAGCGCAACGCGTGCTTTGCCTGCTCTGTATTGGACAGCCGAAACCCCGATGCATTGTCTGTCTGAGGTAGTAAAATCCACCCGCGATTACGCCTACTCTCACCATATCCAACGCCTGATGATCACCGGCAATTTTGCCCTGCTCGCAGGCTTTTCGCCCGCCGAAGTCGAAGAATGGTATCTGGCGGTTTACGCCGATGCTTTTGACTGGGTGGAACTTCCCAACACCCACGGTATGGCGTTGTTTGCCGATGGCGGTATCATGGCCTCCAAACCCTATGCAGCGTCCGGGGCATACATCGACCGGATGTCGAATTTTTGTGGGTCGTGTTTTTACGATGTAAAACAAAAAACCGGCCCCAAAGCCTGCCCGTTCAACTATCTTTATTGGGCGTTTCTCATTCGCAATGAAGACGCGCTGAAGGGCAACGTGCGCATGGCAATGCCCTACCGCAATTTGACCAAATGGAGCGATTCCGAGCGGCAGTTGCGGGTCGATGAGGCAGAAAGATTTTTGGATGCGTTGTGATTTTTATTCAGCCGCAATCTGAGTTTGCATTTGCATCGGTTTTATTTTGTCCAAACCCTTGGGTAAGTTTCGATGCGCTAAACGCAACTCATAACCAACTTGCATGTTAACCCAAAGTTCGACTGACGTATTGAAAAACCGAGCCAGCCGAAAAGCGGTATCCGTAGAAATAGCTGACTCTTGCGCAACAATGCGTTCGATCCTGCTACGCGGAACGCCTAACTCTTTCGCAAGTGCGCCAGCGCTCAAGCCGAGCTCTTTAAGAAAAAGCTCCTCCAACATTTCGCCGGGGTGGATTGGAACCATATCCAAGTTCATATTGGGTCTCCTGTTCTGGCACCTTCTAATGATAATCTGTAACTTCAACCAATTCCGGCCCTTTTGGCGTCCATATAAAACAAATTCGCCATTGGTTGTTTATGCGAATTGAATGCTGTCCAAGTCGGTTGCCCGCTAATTTCTCAAGTCGGTTTCCGGGCGGCGAACGTAAATCGTCGAGCAACGCAACAGTCTCTAAATAGTTGAGCAGAAATCGCGCCCGTTTTAAAATATCAGCGGGAAATCCTTTACTGATTGAGCCTGTAGCAATCGCTTTGGTTCGTTTGTCAGCAAATGAAACAATCAAATTGAACACCCCAGTCCGACCGTATCATACCATGATACAAACTCTCGTCAAACAAATTGTATCGCACTATGATAGATACTTATCACGCGTTCGTGATTTTCTGCACATCCATCTGGCAATCTGCCTCAACTCCAGCCATAAGCACCTCATGATAAACCCTGTCGAAATTGAGCAATTGATTGCCCGCGTTGCCCTCGGCGACCGTGCGGCCTTCAATGCGCTTTATCAGGCGACATCTTCGAAACTTTTTTCTGTCACAATGCGTATCTTGTCTAACAGGTCTGAAGCCGAAGACGCATTGCAAGAGGTTTATGTCAAAGTGTGGAACCGTGCATCCAGTTTCGCCCCGGGGGGTTACAGTCCCATGGCGTGGCTGGTGTCGATAGCGCGCAACCAGTCAATTGATCTGATCCGCCAGCGACGCGGCGGGCATGTCGATATTGAAGAGGCGTTTGATTTGGCGGATTCTGCGCCTCTGCCAGAGACAATGACGATCCAAAAATCCGAAAGTCGCGAGATTGCACGCTGTCTGGCTACACTCGAGGCTGACCGCGCCAATGCAGTGCGCGGGGCTTACTTGGATGGCCATTCCTACGAAGAATTGGCGGCGCATTATAACGTGCCGCTCAACACAATGCGGACTTGGCTGCGCAGAAGCCTGATGAAGTTGAAAGAATGCCTGGAGGCACGTTTGTAAGATTATGAGTGACGGTAAACGCCAAGTTTGGGATGAAGCATCGGTCGGCGAATATGCGCTGGGCGTGATGCCGCATGCCGAGCGCTTGCGCTTTGTCGCCGATCTTAAAACGAACCGCAGCTTGCAAATGCGCGTGGCCAATTGGGACGAAAACTTTGCGCCAATGACTGGCGAACTTGAAGATATTGCGCCGCCGCCGATGGTGCTGAACAAAATTGAGGCCCGTCTATTTCCGGCGGCAAAACCAGTGTCGTTATTCCAACGTCTTGGCTTCTGGCAAACGGCGACCGCACTTGGTTTTGGTGCACTGGCTTTGGTTGTCGCTTTGCCGCGTATTGCGCCATTGCCCGTCGAAACCGCACCACTGGTCGCCGTCATCCAAGGCGAATCGCTGCTGGTTTCTGCCAGCTATGATGCCACAGAAAACGTGCTGTCAGTTTCCCGCAAACGTGGCACAGAAGCCGCCAATGAAGACTTTGAATTGTGGGTGATTGCCGCTGGTTCAGATCCAGTTTCTGTCGGCGTGCTTCAGGCTGGCGAGACAACCAAAATCAGGCTGGCAGATGCATTGAAACCCATCATTTTGGGTTCAACGCTTGCCATCACCAATGAGCCGGACGGCGGCTCACCCACTGGCAAACCGACCGGAACAATTCTTGGCACGGGAACTGTTATTGAAATCTAATGATTAGGCTGAACGCCGCCAAGAATAGGCATTCCCTCTTGCAGGCGTAGTTTCCTTGCCCAAAACATCGGCCTGCATGAACAGATCATAGGGCGGGGCCGTGCCGGATTTCAGCCGCGCTAAAGTTGGTGGGTTTGTCACTTCAAGCTCGTCAAAGCCCTGCCGGAAAAAATGCTGGATTTGATCGGTTAGCACATCGCCAACGGCACGCAATCTGCCTTGATAATGGTAATGCATCCGTAGCCGTGCCGCCAGAGAATAGCCGCGCCCGTCCGCATATTTCGGAAATCGTACGCTTATTACAGCCAATTGGCCAAGGTAAGGCTCGAGTGCTTCAAGCCGTGAGTCCGGCTCTAATACAACGGCGCTGATGTTACCCGGTGCGGCCAAAAAATCAGCAAGGCTGACAGCCTCTGGAGCCGTGTCGGACAAAAATCCATTGGTCGTGTAAATTTCAGGCATTAGTGTGCAACCTCTTCAGCGCCATAAAGCGCAATTTTGTAAGGTGCCAGCCCGACGCGCCTTGTGTAATCAATAAAGCGCTCACCGTGCGAGACGCGGCCCGCAAGATAGGTATTGACGATGACTTCGATTTTTCCGGGCAGTTCTTCGGCAGAAAAGCCCGGCCCGACGATTTCACCGACTGCGGTATCATTGTCCGCCGCACCGCCGAGCGAAACCTGATAGTGCTCTTCGCCGCGTTTCTCGATGCCCAAAATGCCGATGTGCCCAACATGATGGTGGCCGCAGGCATTGATACAGCCGGAGATTTTTAGCTTTAACTCGCCAATATCGCGCTGGTGTTCCAAATCAGCAAACCGGAGTGCAATCGCCTGCGCAATCGGGATGGAGCGGGCCGTTGCCAGCGCACAATAATCAAGGCCGGGGCAGGCGATAATATCTGAAATCAAACCGGCATTGCTGGTTGCCAGTTCGTGCTCAACAAGCGTCGCATAAAGCGTCGGTAGGTCGGCTTTCGCCACATGCGGCAGAACGAGATTTTGCTCGTGTGAAACACGGATTTCATCATGGCCATAGCGCTCTGCCAAATCTGCAACAACATCCATTTGCACGTCGGATGCGTCGCCGGGAATAGCGCCAATAGCTTTGAGCGATATCGTAACAATCGCATAATCAGGGTGGGTATGCTCGTTGCAGTTCTGGCGCACCCACGCTTTGAACGCAGCATCGTGTTTAAAAGCATCCGCCAAGGCAATCAGCCCATCGGGCCGGTCGCGCAAGACCGGCGGCGCAAAATAAGCCTGAATCGCCGCAACGTCTTTTGCAGGCAGCACCAATTCACTGTCGCGGATCACAGCCCACTCGGCCTCGACCTCTTCGCGGAATTTCTCTGGCCCAAGCTCGTGCACGAGAATTTTGACACGGGCTTTGTATTTATTGTCGCGGCGGCCATAGAGATTATAAACGCGCATTACTGCTGTCGTGAAACTGAGCAGGTCGCGCTCGGCGACAAATGGTGATACCAGTTTTGCCACCATCGGTGTGCGGCCTTGGCCACCCCCGACATAATATTCAAAGCCAATTTCGCCTTGTGCATTTCTCACCAGCTTTAGGCCAATATCATGCACCTGAATGGCGGCGCGGTCGGCTTCAGAGGCCGTCACGGCAATTTTGAATTTGCGCGGCAAATACGAAAATTCAGGATGGATAGACGACCATTGGCGGAGGATTTCAGCGTAAGGTCGTGGGTCTGCGATCTCATCTACCGTCGCACCGGCAAAATGATCCGCCGTCACATTGCGGATGCAATTGCCTGAGGTTTGGATGGCATGCATTTCAACTTCGGCAAGTTCCTGTAAAATTGCAGGTGTGTCTGACAAAGCGGGCCAGTTAAACTGGATATTCTGGCGGGTGGTAAAATGGCCGTAACCCCTATCATAGACACGGGCAATATGTGCCAGCCGCCGCATTTGTTTGGCGCTCAGCGTGCCATAAGGAATGGCGATCCGTAGCATATAGGCATGAAGTTGAAGGTATACGCCGTTCATCAAACGCAGCGGCTTGAATTGATCTTCGGTCAATTCACCTGAAACGCGCCGTTTTACCTGATCGCTGAATTCAGCAACCCGTGCGCCCACAAATGCATGGTCAAATTCATCGTAACGATACATCGGTAAATCCTAAAAAGCTTCCACATTTGCAGCAGTGCTGCGGGTCTCATAATTGGCAGCGAAGCTGCCTGTGTCATAGGTGATCGTAGGGCCAAACGCCCGGATACGCTCGCGCAATTTTAATGGCTGAACGCCATTTGCGGTTTGTTCAACATCAATCAAAACCACATCGCAATGCTGTGCAACAGCGGTAGCTTTGTCCGCCACGGCCTCCAAAGCAGAACCAGCCTCGGCATCCGCCGCAACCAAAGCATCGTTGATATTCACAGACCAATCAATACCCGTAAACCAAACTGAGATACCATCGTTCAGGCGATTGGCGGTCAGCACTTTAGACGTGGTTTTCTTATCGGGCTTCATTCAGAAATGTCTTTCAAGCAGCGTTTATTTTGAGAGCGCTTTGAACCAAAGGCTCAGCATGTGTCAAATTGGCGGAAGCCGCAGCGCGTCCAATAAATATCAATGTAGGCCCTTCAAGGCCGCTCAATTTCTCAATTTGTGTCAAGTGGGTCAGCGTGCCAAACAGCATACGTTTATTTGGACGGCTGGCATTTTCAATCACAGCAACCGGCGTTTCGGCAGCAAGCCCAAGGGCAATGAGTTTTGTTGACACCTCTCCCGCCACTGACCGGCCCATATAGAGCGCAACAGTGGACCCTTTAATCGCAAGCTGCGCCCAATCCGGAATGGCGTTACCCTTCAAATCATGGCCCGTTGTAAATACAATTGAGGATGCAACATTGCGCAGCGTCATCGGTAGCTCAAAATCTGCCGCCGCCGCAGATGCTGAAGTGACACCCGGCACGATTTCAAATGTAATTCCAGCAAGGCGAAGCGCCTCCATCTCTTCAAACGCACGGCCAAATGTCATCGGATCGCCGCCCTTAAGGCGCACCACACGTTTACCCTCTTGCCCAAGGCGCACCAGTGTCGCGTTGATGTCATCTTGGCTGGCCGAATGCTGGCCCTTGCGTTTCCCGACGGCAATCCGCACTGCGTCGCGCCGCCCAAGCCCGATAATATCTTGCGATACCAGAGCATCATGTACAATCACATCGGCTTCCAGCAGCAAACGCTGTGCGCGAAGGGTGATTAAATCTGCTGCGCCCGGCCCTGCCCCCACCAGCGATACATGGCCTTTTTCCGTGACATGGTTTTTCAAAAGCCGTGTCGCTGTGCGCCTCGCCAGTGCGAGTTCACCGCGTGCAACCTCAGAAGCAACACTGCCTGAAAAAAATGTCCGCCAGAAATTGCGCCGCGCATCGCCCTTGGTAATCAGCGCTTCTGCGGCTTTGCGGTAAAGCCGCGCAAGCTGTGCCAAGCGGCCAAGATTGGGTGTCAGCATGGTTTCAATGTTGGCGCGGATTAATTGGCCCAAAATTGGCCCCGTGCCTTCTGTGCCAATCGCCACGGCAACCGGTGCACGGTTGACAATAGCTGGCGTGTAAAAATCACACAACTGAGGCCGGTCAACCGCATTGACCGGCACCCTTGCGGCGCGGGCATCGGCAACAATTTGCGTGTCTAGTGCCTCATCGCCCGTTGCGGCGTAGGCAAAGGCAATCTGATCGAGCAATTTTGCAGACCAGGTTTCAGTTATATGAACGAAGCGATTTGGCTCTGAAGCCACCAAAGCAACGAGCGCTTCTTCCGGCGCGCCGGCCACCAAACGGATGGTCACATCGCTCGCCAGCAGCAGGCGTGATTTGTTGATCGCCTCTTCGCCATTGCCGACAACCAGCGCCAATCTGCCCGTGGTGCGGACAAACAGCGGAAAAGCGGTCAATTTGGTTTCTGTTTCAGCCATTTTCATTCCTGCAATCGAAAGGACTTTCGATTGTTTGGTAAGCAATTCCCATACCAATAAGCAGTTGCCACTGATTAAATCTTATCGCGCCAAAAGCGAGGCATCAATGTGCGCTTGCGACCAATGATTGGAAATTCTTGCTGCGATAGCGAAATTTAGCGAAATGGCCGGCAATGTCGCCGACTTATCACTGCCCGCCGGTTGACCATTTCAAAAGAACGGCTTTAGCTGGACAAAAGTGGGGATCAACATGAGCGGTTATATTCTGGCAATTGACCAAGGCACGACATCATCACGCGCTATTATTTTTGATGCTGCCCAAAAAATCGTCGCTTCTGCGCAAAAAGAATTTACCCAAATTTTCCCCGATTCCGGCTGGGTGGAACATGACCCTGAAGAGATTTGGGCTTCCGTTGTTTCAACTTGCAAAGCGGCGCTCAAAAAAGCCAAGCTCACGGCAGGTGATATTACTGCCATCGGCATTACCAACCAACGGGAAACCATTGTGCTTTGGGATCGCGCCACCGGCAAACCTTTGATGAATGCGATTGTCTGGCAAGACAGGCGGACATCGGCCGAATGCACCAAGATGAAAAAATCCGGCTGGGAAATTGCGTTTACGCAAAAGACTGGTTTGCTGCTTGATCCTTACTTCTCAGGAACCAAACTGTCGTGGATGCTCAAACATATTGCGGGCGCAAAAGCCGCCGCCAAGAAAGGCACCCTGGCGGCAGGAACCATTGACACGTTTTTGATCTGGCGTTTGACCAGCGGCAAGGTGCACGCCACCGACGCCACCAATGCCAGCCGGACTTTGCTCTATAATATCAAAACCAATGTCTGGGATGCTGAACTGTGCAATATGTTGAATGTGCCGATGGCGCTGCTGCCGGAGGTTAAAGATTGCGCCGCTGATTTTGGCGTGACCGATAAAAAGCTGTTCGGCGCGGAAATACCTATACTGGGCGTCGCAGGTGACCAGCATGCCGCAGCGATTGGCAATGCCTGCTTTGAACCGGGCATGATGAAATCCACCTATGGCACCGGTTGTTTTGCAATTTTAAACACCGGGGCTGATCTTGTGCGCTCCAAAAACCGCCTGCTGACGACGATTGCCTACCGGCTCGACGGCAAAACGACCTATGCGCTTGAAGGTTCAATTTTTATGGCAGGCGCTTCCGTGCAATGGCTGCGCGACGGGCTTAAAATCATCAGTAAAGCCTCCGATACCGGCGCTATGGCGGTCAAAGCTGATACCCACCAAAATGTGTATTTGGTGCCCGCCTTCGTTGGCCTTGGCGCACCACATTGGGATGCCGAAGCCCGCGCTACATTGCACGGCATGACGCGCAATACCGGCCCTAATGAGCTTGCCAAAGCCACACTCGAAAGCGTGGCCTACCAAACCCGCGATTTGCTGGATGCGATGAAGAAAGACTGGAGCCGCAGAAGCAACGATACCGTGCTCCGCGTTGACGGCGGCATGGTCGCCTCTGATTGGACGATGCAGTGCCTCGCCGATATTCTCGACGCGCCGGTTGACCGGCCTGTTGTGTTGGAAACCACAGCGCTTGGCGCCGCCTGGCTCGCCGGTTCGCGCGCAGGCGTGTGGCCCGATATGGCCGGTTTTGCCAAAAGCTGGGCAAGGGATAAGCGGTTTACACCTGAGATGGATGAAGCGACACGCAAGGGAAAACTGAAGGGTTGGCACGATGCTGTGCGGCGGACGCTGAGCGGGAATTGATGATATGGCAATTAAACTGACTATAGAAGAAATCGAGGCTGCCATTTTTTCGCAAATGCATCCTGACCGCCTCAAAGTAGCATGGCTAATTGGTCACGCTTTCCCCAAAATTGCGGAGCAACCGGATGATGCGGACATTGACAGTGCGTTGCTTCGTTTGAAAATTCGCTCAGATGTTGAGGCTTTTGGAGATATTACAAACTGGCGTTATTCCGAAATGAGGCGGGTAGAAAGCAAAATTTAAATGATTATTTCGGCAACTGAAATCCGCTTTGACGATGATTCGATGTGGGTCAATCTCAACGACGGCCGCACGCTCGGCGTGCCGCTCGCTTGGTTTCCACGGTTGCTTCGCGCTACCAAAAAACAATTGAATACTGTCGAGATTTCACCCCATGGGTTACATTGGGATATTTTGGACGAAGATATTTCAATTGCTGGTTTGCTCGCCGGTAAAGGCGACCAAACTATAAAACGTCCCCAAGTGGCTTAAATTACCCCACCTGTCCACCCACCGCAGCTTCCCATCCTAGCATCGCGCGTTTTCGGGTGAGGCCCCAATGATAGCCGGTCAGCGCACCGGATTTGCCGATCACGCGGTGGCACGGCACAACAAACGAGATCGGGTTTTTGCCAACCGCTGCGCCAACTGCGCGCGAGGCTTTGTCTTTGCCGATTTGTGATGCCAAGCCAGAATAGGTGCTCAGTTTGCCGAGCGGGATTGTGAGAAGCCCCTCCCACACGCGCACTTCAAAATCCGTGCCGATCAGCACCACGCGCAAGGGCTGGTCAGCCTTCCACAGGTTCTGGTCGAACGCGCGGGCGGCATATGGCGCTGTCACCTCTTTGTTTTCGGTGTAAATTGCGTCAGGCCAGCGGCGGGTCATATCATTGAGCGCGGCTTGTTCATTGCCATCATCGGCAAAGGCCAGCCCGCAAAGGCCGCGCGGGGTAGCCATCACCAGTGCGCGGCCAAAAATCGAATCGTGAAATCCATAGGCAACCTTAAGGCCAGCGCCGCGGGTTTTCCATTCGCCGGGGCTCATCGCCTCATGGGTGACGAATAAATCATGCAAACGCCCGGGGCCGGAAAGGCCAAGTTCCATCGAGGCCTCAAGCAAAGGCAGGCCGCCGTTCAGCATACGCCGCGCATGGTCGAGCGTCACGGCTTGCAAAAACCCTTTGGGGGTGAGGCCGCACCAGCGCTGAAAGGTGCGCTGCAATTGCACCGGCGAAACGCCTAATTCAGATGATAAATCATCAAGCTCTGGCTGTTTACGCCAATCGGTGGAAATGGCTTCAAGCGCGTTTTTGACGAGGATGTAATCAGCGGATTGGGCCGTGGGTTCGAAAATGGATTTAGCACTCATGGTTCAAACTCCAATATGAAGTTCACTGAACCATGGCTGCGATGATGCCGCCACCCGAAATGCTACTGATCGCTTGCCGTCAAACCTGCACGACTTCTTGCACTTCAGGAATAAAATGCTTCAGCAAATTTTGAATGCCGTGTTTCAACGTGGCCGTAGATGACGGGCAACCGGCGCAGGCGCCTTTCATGTGCAATTTAACTTTGCCATCGCGGTAGCCTTGAAATGTGATGTCGCCGCCGTCTTGCGCAACCGCAGGTCTGATACGGCTTTCAAGCAGTTCTTTAATCGTCACCACGATCCGCTCATCGGCAGGGTCAAAATCCTCGGCATCGGGTGCCATAGTGGTGGCTTGGCCCGCAACCGCCATTACAGGCTGGCCGGAAACATAATGCTCCATAATGGTACCCAAAATAGCAGGCCGCATATGTATCCATTCCGGCTTGCCGTCAGCGCCACCGCTTTTGGTAATCGTGATAAAATCATAACCGAAAAACACGCCTGCCACACCGTCGATCGCCAGCAATTTAGCCGCCAAAGGTGATTTCGCCCCGGCATCGTCACCGGCTCTAAAATCAGCAGTACCCATATCAAGCACAACTTTGCCCGGCAGAAATTTCAGCGTGGCAGGATTTGGCGTGGCTTCGGTTTGAATGAACATCAGCGTGGCTTTCTGTGGCAGTAGTTTTGATTGATTCTAAAATAGGCCTTATTTGCCGGTCTATCAAGGGCTTAAACAAGAGTAGAAAACTCAACTTATGTGACAAGACGCTATATGAGAAGTCACTATGTAAGGAGATCAATCTCATCATCAGTGAGCCCAAACGGAACCACGGTCACCGGTATCGCGAATGAGCCGGACGATGCGGCAACCGACTGCACCAGAGGGCCGGGCCCGTCTTTGCCATTTCCGGCTGCCAAAATCAAAATTGCAATATCGCCGTCTTCTTCGATTAGTGACCTTATATTGTCCAGTACCGCGCCTTCGCGGATTACCAACTCGCAATCCATATTAATGTCGCGCCGCACTTTTTCGGCATGGCGCTCTAATGCACTTTGTGCTTCGGCTATGGCCTCAGCGCGCATAATATCACCAACGCCGAGCCATTGCTGAAAATCCTCGGATTTGACAATATAAAGCAACACTACAACGCCCGACGTGGAGCGCGCACGGCGTGATGCATAAACCACAGCCCTTTCGCATTCCGGCGTGTCATCTATGACGGCCAGAAATTTGCGGCGGTGGCCTTCCTCACGGATAGATCGTTTTGAAACCATGGCCGCGTTCTGCCATTGCCCCCAAATTGCCGCAAGCCCCCAAAAATAATGCGATTCCAAATCTTTTTTTGCAATCGGAACTCATTTTTGCGGTTTCATCAATTATGGCAAACTTGCAGTGCGAACACCGCCTCCTTATATAGCGCTCAACACCGGATTGCCGGAGTGATTTGAATATTGAAATCAAACCACTCACGATCCACATCCAAATGTTCAGGAGCAGACTTTGCGAATGCCTCATCAGGGTTCGGTCTGCTTGCTAAAAGGAGAAGAGTAATATGGCGAAAGTCATTGGTATTGACCTTGGCACCACCAATTCCTGCGTGTCTGTCATGGACGGCAAAACCGCAAAAGTTATCGAAAATTCAGAAGGCACGCGCACAACGCCATCCATTATTGCGTTTGGCGATAATGGTGAGCGCCTTGTTGGCCAGCCTGCCAAACGCCAGGCCGTAACCAACCCGGAAGGTACATTGTTTGCCGTCAAACGCCTGATGGGCCGCCGCTATAATGACCCTATGGTGGAAAAAGATAAAAAGCTGGTTCCTTATAAAATCGTGGCAGGCCCCAATGGCGACGCATGGGTAGAGGCCGATGGCGAGAAATATTCGCCGTCTCAAATTTCTGCGATGGTTTTGCAGAAAATGAAGGAAACCGCCGAAGCCTATCTTGGCGAAAAGGTTGAGAAGGCCGTTATCACGGTTCCAGCCTATTTTAACGACGCCCAGCGTCAGGCCACCAAAGATGCCGGTAAAATTGCCGGTCTTGAAGTGCTGCGCATTATCAATGAGCCGACCGCCGCTGCGCTAGCCTACGGCCTTGATAAAAAAGACGGCAAAACCATTGCGGTCTATGACCTTGGCGGCGGCACGTTTGATGTGTCAGTCCTCGAAATCGGCGATGGCGTCTTTGAAGTTAAATCCACCAATGGCGATACTTTCCTTGGCGGCGAAGACTTTGATATGCGCCTTGTCACCTATCTGGCTGACGAGTTCAAAAAAGACCAAGGTATTGATTTGCGCGGCGATAAGCTTGCCTTGCAGCGCCTGAAAGAAGCCGCTGAAAAAGCCAAGATTGAATTGTCTTCAGCCACACAGACCGAAATCAACTTGCCGTTCATTACCGCAGACGCCAAAGGGCCAAAACATTTGGCTATGAAGCTGACCCGCGCCAAGTTTGAAAATCTGGTTGATGATCTGGTGCAGCGCACCGTTGAACCTTGCCGCGCCGCGCTTAAAGATGCCGGGATTAAAGCTGCTGAAATCGATGAAGTGGTTTTGGTTGGCGGCATGACCCGTATGCCGAAAATTCAGGAGATCGTAAAAGCCTTCTTTGGCAAAGAACCCAATAAAGGCGTTAACCCCGATGAAGTTGTGGCCATGGGCGCTGCCATTCAGGCTGGCGTTTTGCAGGGCGATGTTAAAGACGTGCTTCTGCTTGATGTGACACCATTGTCTTTGGGCATCGAAACCCTCGGCGGCGTGTTTACGCGGTTGATCGACCGCAACACCACAATCCCGACCAAAAAGGGTCAGGTGTTTTCCACAGCCGAAGACAACCAGAATGCGGTGACGATTCGCGTGTCACAAGGCGAGCGCGAAATGGCAGCTGACAATAAACTGCTCGGCCAGTTTGATTTGATGGGCCTTCCGCCCGCACCGCGCGGCGTGCCGCAAATCGAAGTCACGTTTGATATTGATGCCAACGGTATTGTTCAGGTTTCGGCCAAAGACAAAGGCACCGGCAAAGAGCAGCAAATCCGTATTCAGGCCTCGGGTGGCCTATCAGATGCTGATATCGAACAGATGGTCAAAGACGCTGAAGCCAATGCCGAATCTGATAAAGCCAAACGCGCCATGGTTGAGGCCCGCAATCAGGCCGAGTCTTTGATGCATTCCTCTGAAAAATCGCTCAAAGAATATGGCGAAAAAGTTGGTCAAGCCGAACGCGACGCCATTACCGGTGCAATGGCAGCGCTCAAAATTGCCCTTGAAGGCGATGATGTTGAGGACGTGAAAGCCAAAACTGAAGCCTTAACAGAAGCATCCATGAAACTTGGTCAAGCCATGTATGAGAGTGCGCAGGCCGAAGAGGCCCATGCGGACGCACGTTCAGAGGCTGCCAAAAATGATGATGGCGATGTTGTTGATGCTGACTTTGAAGAGCTCGACGACGACGAGAAAAAACGCGCTTGATCTCACGAGATGCTGAAACAGGCCGGAGCCAATCCGGCCTGCTCTTCGTTAAACGGAACTTGTGATGGCTAAGGCTGACTTTTACGAGACTTTGGGTGTTGATAAAAAAACGGATGAGGCTGGCCTGAAGGCCGCCTTCCGTAAGCTTGCCATGGTGTATCACCCCGATAAAAACCCCGGTAATGCCGAGGCTGAGCGTAAGTTTAAGGAAATCGGCGAGGCTTACGAGACGCTGAAAGACCCCAATAAGCGCGCCGCCTATGACCGCTATGGCCATGCAGCTTTCGAGCAAGGCAATGGCGCGTCGGCGGGCCGTGGCGGTTTCGGCGGCGGGTTTGGCGGGGCTGGCGGGTTTTCAGATATTTTCGAAGATATTTTCGGCGACATCATGGGTGGCGGACGGCAACGCGGCCCCAATAACCGTGGCGCAGATTTGCGCTATAATATGGAAGTTGAGCTTGAAGAGGCTTTTGCCGGTAAAACCGCGCAAGTGCGTGTGCCGTCATCCATCACTTGCGACACATGCGATGGCTCCGGCGCGAAACCCGGCACCAAGCCTGTTACCTGCTCCATGTGTAATGGCGCCGGTAAAGTGCGGGCCTCACAAGGGTTTTTCTCAGTTGAGCGTGCTTGCCCGCGCTGCGGCGGGCGCGGTCAGGAAATCAAAGACCAGTGCGGTAAATGCTCCGGCTCAGGCCGTATTGAGCAAGAGCGCGTGCTGTCAGTCAATATTCCAGCTGGTATCGACGATGGCACGCGCATTCGCATTGCCGGTGAAGGTGAGGCTGGCACACGCGGCGGGCCTGGGGGCGATTTGTATATTTTCGTCTCGATACGCGCCCATGAGTTTTTCCAGCGTGATGGCGCGGATTTATACTGCAAAGTGCCAATCTCCATGACAGTTGCCGCGTTGGGCGGAGCGTTTGAAGTGGGCACACTTGATGGTGCAAAAAGCCGCGTTAAAGTGCCCGATGGCACGCAGCACGGAAAACAATTCCGCTTGAAGGGTAAGGGAATGCCGGTATTGCGCCAACCGCAAACCGGTGATCTTTATATTCAAGTTGCAGTGGAAACACCGCAAAACTTGAGCAAACGCCAGCGCGAACTGCTAGAGGAATTTGAGGGGCTGTCCTCCAAAGACAATTCCCCGCAATCAACCGGCTTTTTTAACCGGATGAAAGAGTTTTTTGACGGGCTTGGAGACTGATCTTTTGGTCTTCTGTCGCTGGAGATAAGTCTATGCACAACCGCATGATGACCAGCGTTCGCGGCAGGATTGAACGAAACTTCGGCGATGAACTCCGCTTTTTCAAAGGCTGGATGAAAAACCCTAAAAACGTTGGCTCCATTATTCCGACGTCGGATGTGATGGCCAAACGTATGGCATCAGTCATCGATATTGGCTCCGGCCTGCCGGTGTTGGAACTGGGGCCGGGAACCGGTGTCATTACAAAAGCGATTTTGCAGCGCGGCGTTGCGCCAGACTTGCTGTATTGCGTTGAATACTCGGCCGAATTTGCCAAAAAACTGCACCATGATTTTGAAGGCGTCAACATTGTCGAAGGCAACGCGTTTGATTTGGAAACAACGCTGGGCGACGCGAAATCGTTGACCTTTGATTGCGTTGTGTCGGCTTTGCCGCTGCTCTCATTCCCGAAAGCGCTGCGCGTGTCACTGATTAAAGATTTGTTGGAACGCATACCGGCTGGACGCCCGATTGTGCAGTTCAGCTATGGGCCGCTATCGCCCGTGCCGCCGATAGCGGGTGTTACGGTGCGCCATTTGGAATTTATTTTCCGCAATGTACCACCCGCGCAAATCTGGACCTATCGCAAGACGAAAGATCTCTCAAATTGAACCCAAGGATATTGGTTTTTGCCGGCTCAAACCGCACGGGGGCGTTTAGCGGCAAATTGGCCGCCGCCGCGGCTGTCGAGCTTGGCAAAGCGGGTGCTGATGTGACGTGTATTTCTCTCGTCGATTATCCGCTGCCCATTATAGACGAGGATTTGGAGCGGACACAAGGCATTCCTGACAATGCTTACCGCTTGGCGCGGATGTTTGCAGCCCATGATGGTATGCTGATTTGCAGCCCCGAATATAATGCGTCGATCCCGCCGCTGCTCAAAAATACGCTCGATTGGGTGAGCCGTATCACCAAAGACAATGGCAGACCGCTAAAGCCCTATCATGGCAAAATCGCCGCTCTGTGTTCAAGTTCTGATGGGGCATTTGCGGGTGTTCGCGGGCTGGTGCATTTGCGCGCCGTTACCGTTAATCTTGGCATCACTGTGATCAGCGAACAGTGTTCTGTGCCCCATGCCAGCGACGCGTTTGATGACAGCGGCAGTTTGAAAAACCCGAGATCGCAGGCCGCCTTGGCAAAAGTTGCGCAATCACTCACAGCATTTTGCCGCGCGGTTGGAAGGCCTGATCTTGATGGCTGATAACAGATTGATTATTGCTTTGGATGTGGATGGCGTTGGGGAAGCCCGCCGCCTCATCTCAAGTTTGGGTGATACGGTTTCGTTTTATAAGATCGGCCATCAGCTTGCATTCAGCGGCGGGCTGGAGCTGGCGCGGCAACTCACCGCTGAAGGCAAACATGTTTTCCTTGATATGAAGCTCTTGGATATCGACAACACCGTTGAAAAAGGCGTTGCTGCCATTGCCCGTTTGGGCGTCGAGATGCTGACCATCCATGCCTACCCAAAAGCTATGCGCGCTGCGGTAAAGGCGGCGGAGGGTTCGAACCTCACTTTGCTTGGCGTCACCGTGCTGACCTCTATGGATGAGGCGGATTTAACCGAGGCTGGCTATTCAGGCACCCCCCGCGATTTGGTTTTGCGCCGCGCATTGCAGGCCCGCGAAGCCGGTATGGGCGGCATTGTGTGCTCGCCGGAAGAAGCCAAAGCTGTGCGCTCGATCATCGGCCCGGATATGGCTTTGGTTACGCCGGGCATTCGCCCTGCCGGTGCTGACAAAGGCGATCAAAAACGTGTGGCCAGCCCAAGCGATGCGCTGAATGCCGGTGCCAGCCATTTGGTCATTGGTAGGCCAATCACAGCAGCAGCAGACCCGAAATCTGCTGCTTTGGCGATTTTAAATGAAATGCCGGTTTAGTTTTGGAGAGTTAAATGCCCAAAGGATATTGGATTGCACGTATCACCGTTCGAGAGCCGGAACGTTATCCGGAATATGTGAAAATCGCAACGCCTGCTTACGAACGCTATGGCGCGACGTTTCCAGTGCGCGGTGGGCAATTTGTTGCCGTGGAAGGCGAAGCCCGCCCGCGCAATGTTGTCATTGAATTTCCGACCTACCAAGCAGCAATCGATTGTTATAATTCACCGGAATATACAGCGGCCCGCGCTATCAGGCAGGCTATTTCTGACGGGGAAGTCATTATTATTGAGGGTTTCAGCGGATAGTTTGCACCTATTATTGCACTGCACAAAATTGATTTAATTTTTAAGACAGATGTGTTAATCACTTCCCGCCCATGCGTGCCATGGCTGTGAACAAAATGAGGCATTTCGCTTGTATTATTCGCTTTATGAAATGAACCGTCTGGCCTCTGCTCCGATGCGGGCAATGGCCGAAGCCACAAAATCATTTTATGCCAGCCCGCTAAACCCGCTTGCGACAACGCCAATCGGCCGTTCGGTTGCGGCGGCGTGTGAAGTATTTGAGCGCGCAACGCGGCGTTATGCAAAGCCTGCCTTTGGTTTGAGCGAAACCACAATCGATGGCAAAATCGTGCCGGTTGTTGAAAAAACCGTTTGGTCAAAGCCGTTTTGCAATCTCATCCATTTTGAGCGCGGTCTTGCAAAAAGCCGCGCCAAGGACCCGACGATTTTGATTGTTGCCCCAATGTCCGGCCATTATGCCACGCTGCTGCGCGGAACGGTTGAGGCTTTGCTGCCGCATGGCGAAATCTACATCACCGATTGGGTAGATGCCCGCAATGTGCCGGTGATCGCCGGTTCTTTCGATTTGGACGACTATATCGACTACGTTAAAGACATGGTGCGCGCGCTTGGTGCAAACACCCACATTATTGCCGTTTGCCAGCCTTCGGTGCCGGTGCTGGCTGCTGTTTCAGTCATGGCGGCTGACAACGACCCGCTGCAACCCGCCTCAATGACATTGATGGGCGGGCCGATTGACACGCGGCAAAACCCGACGGCGGTTAATAAAATGGCGGAGGGCAAAACGCTCGATTGGTTCCGCACCAAGGTGATTATGAGCGTGCCATGGCCAAACGCCGGTGCCACCCGTGCGGTCTATCCGGGCTTTATGCAATTGACCGGCTTTATGACCATGAACCTTGACCGCCACATGAGCGCTCACAACGAGTTCTTTCAGCACCTCGTCAAAGGCGACGGTGAACCTGCTGAAAAGCACCGCGATTTCTACGATGAATATATGGCGGTTATGGATTTAACCTCAGAGTTTTATCTGCAAACCGTTGACACAGTTTTCATCAAGCACGCTTTGCCCAAGGGCTTGATGATGCATCGCTCGACAAAAGTTGACCCGTCGCTCATTCGCAAAACCGCTTTGCTCACAGTTGAAGGCGAGAATGACGATATATCCGGGGTAGGCCAAACCGAAGCTGCGCAAACGCTCTGCTCGTCCCTGCCGGATGATATGCGCGAACATTATTTGCAACCGCATGTCGGGCATTATGGCGTGTTTAACGGCTCAAGATTCCGCGCAGAAATTGCACCGAGGATTGTGGCGTTTGTTAGAAAGCATAATGATGGAACGACAATCGGTGGCATCGCTTGAACGCCGTTCCGAGCTGGTTGAATCCGCCGGTTCCAATACTTTTGCCATCACGCATTTAGCAGGTAAAGACGGGTGTCGGAAGATCTAGGGTCAGAACCAAGGTCAATGATTTCAGGACTGTGTTGATACAATAGTTTGATGCAGCTGAAGTTGCGCTTGGTATTGGCGGCGAAGAATCATTTTTGGACATCAGGCGGCAAAGCCGCTGGTTTTGTGCGACGGTTAAGAATGCAACATTACTTTTTTTAACTGACAGGCGGGTTGCAAATATCTTTGACCGACTGCTTGATTGCCGCTGGATCAAAAATACTCTCGAGCCAACCATCGCGGAAAATGCGCGGGCGGGCCTGCTTGATCGCATGAAGTGCGCCATCTGAGAATTTGCCTTCTTTAAAAATGCCAAAGGCAATCGCCAGTTCAATGTTCAAATGGCCGAGAATGAAATCATGGGCCGCGGCTTCCGGCACACCCTTTGAGATTGCCATGTCGGTGGCTTGTCTCAAAGCCAGCGCCAAGGTTGCGCCGATTGTTTCTGACAGTGCAGGTTCTAAAATCGCGACCTGTTCAATTGTGCAGCGGTGCGCACGTACAACCGGCGCATAGATCAAACGTGCGATTTCCTCGCACAGCGCGTAATGCGCTTCCGG
>JANMFT010000370.1:0-8095 GCA_031374255.1 Limoniibacter sp.
TAATGCGGCAGTTTCAAATGTTCAACAAAGCCGGTTGCCTGCACATTATCAGAATGCGACAGCACAAATTCCTCGTCTTGCGCAGGCGCATTTCGTTCTTCGCCAAATTCGTCCGCACGAAGTGCACGGTCAACCAGAGCCATGGCCATGGTTTTGCGCTCTGAGTGACCAAAGCTCAGACCATAGCCCCGCGTGAAGCGTGCAGGCTCTGCGGCTGATCCGGTAAACTGGTTGACCATTTGGCATTCGGTCACCGTGATATCGCCAAGGCTAACGGCAAAGCCGAGGTCATCAATCATCAACTCAACTTCAACCTCGCCCATGCGGATTTCGCCGACAAACGGATGCGTGCGGCCAAACCCGCGCTGGGTAGAATAAGCCAGCGCCAGCAAAAACCCCTCATCGCCACGCGCTAGATTTTGAAGCCGCAGATCACGCCCTGCTGGAAAGGCCAATGGCTCGCGGGTCAGATCGCCAATAGCTGCATTCTCTACTTCGGGCGGGTTTGGCTCAATCATGTCTTCACCGCCGATAATATCGGTAACGCGCGGTGTTACCTCTGTCATGTCGGCAGGCGCGGTAGCGGGCGGTGGAACAACTCCATCGGCTTCCAACATAAAATCAATCAGCCGGTGGGTATAATCAAACGTTGGCCCTAAAACTTGCCCGCCGGGCAAATCCTTGTAAGTGGCCGAGATGCGCCGTTCGATGTGCATCTTGGCGGTATCAAGCGGTTCACAAAACCCGAAGCGCGGCAAGGTTGTTCGGTAGGCACGCACCAGAAACACCGCCTCAATCAAATCACCGCGCGCCTGCTTTATGGCGAGCGCCGCCAGATCGCGGTCATTAAGCGAGCCTTCGCTCATCACGCGGTCAACCGCCAAACTCATCTGCCCGCTGATTTGCGCAACGCAAAGCTCCGGCACGTATACATCGCCGCGCCGTTTATGCGCCAGCAATTGATGCGCATTGGCTATCGCTTTTTCACCGCCCTTAACCGCAACATACATGGCTAAATCTCCATGATGCGGGTTGAGCGCGGCAAGGCGACAAGGCTGGCCCCGCTGCAAAAAACGATGTCCATGCCGAGTGGAAAACCGGAATGGTTATCTGCCCACTGCGCGCCAAAATCACCGGGCAATCCTTCAACCATAAACCGCGCAGTTTTTTGAATGCCGGGTCCGGAAAGGGTGCGCAGCGAGCCGCCGATCAGCGATGGCACAATTGCGATAACAGTCGTTGAACGGTCGGGATATTCAGCTGTACCACCTGAAAAATCCGCCAGCCGCAATGATTTTGAAGTCACATCAACCAACGCAAACTGCGCGTCCTCCGGTGCTTTGGCACGCGTTGCACCGGTATGAAACGCGAAATAATCTGCGATGACTGCGGCATTGGCGATGCTTGGGCAAACCCAAAGAGCCGTCTCAAAATCACACAAGGTCAAAACCGCTGCGGCGGCTGCAAGCGGCAAACCATCGGGCGGTGATATGTCCACACTTAAGTTCTGCATGCTTCCTGGGCGCGCCATTACATCCATAATGCCGCGAAACACGTGCTGGCTTTCAAACACCGGATCGGCAAAAGCAGCATGGTTTTTAAGGGTCACGGCTTAATCCTCGCCGCGCACAAGCGTGAAGAAATCGACCTTGGTGGCTGCCGTTTCTGCCGCTTGCGTTTGCCGCTTCAGCGCCAATGCATCCCGGATTGGCTTTAAAACCAAAGCTTCAACATTCGCTTCATCCTGCTGCCAAAGCGCATCAAAAAGTGCGGCGAGTTCTGCCTTTTTGGCATTGCGGCCCAGGCACTGACCGTAGCCGCGTGTGCCGTCATCAAGTTCGATAACAGCTTTCGAAACCGTCGCCTCACCCACATTAAAGGGCGCGCCATCACCGCCGATGCGCCCGCGCAGCATCACAAGTCCAGTTGCAGCAGGCTTTAGTGCGCGCCATGAAACATCAGACCAATACTGGTCCAACGCCACTTGAAGTAACTCCGCTTCAGCGCGGGCGAGCAGGGCCATTGCCGCAGCTCGGGATTTTCCATTGTGCCGCATTTTATCCGCCGCAGATAAAAGCAAAGGCTCAGCATCAACGAAAGGCAAGGATGTAATCGACATGATCTGCGCATGCCAGCCTTCTATGACAAAGGCATGACGCAAGAACAATAAACCGAGTCGAAGCCATATGTGTCGCGTAATCCCTGAATAAATAGCAGTGTTCAAGCTTAGAATTTTCCCGGCATGATGAACGAGGGGATTTTTGATCAAGGCCAGCAGATTACAATGTGAAGATCGACGGCCATGTCTCCGGCCTTGGCCGCAAGAAGCACCGCGAGTTTGCGCTGGCCTCCGGAAAAATGGATCAAGACACGTTCACGGCGTTTCTGACGTCGAGCCTTCAGGCCTCCGCAGCCCAGCTCAAAGAAGGCGGTATTGCCTATGTCTGTATGGACTGGCGGCATATGCGCGAGCTGCTCACTGCGGGCCATGCCGTCTTTGATGAACTGAAAAACCTCTGCGTCTGGAACAAAACCAATAGAGGCATGGGCACGTTCTATCCCTCCAAGCACGAACTGATCTTTGTGTTCAAAAAGGGCAGCGCGCCGCATATCAATAATTTTCGGCTGGGTGACACATGCCGCTACCGCACCAATGTCTGGGATTATGCGGGCGTCAACACATTTGGCGATGCAAGGGACGAAAACCTTGCCATGCACCCGACGGTCAAACCTGTGGCGATAATTTGCGATGCTATCAAGGATTGTTCAAGCTTAGCGATATGATCCTCGATACATTCGGTAGCTCCGGCAGCACATTGATTGCGTCGCACCAATAACGCACTTGTTGGCTGAGGGGCAAAACCCAAAAGCATATCCGCTCAAGGTCGGCCTATTACCCGCTCCGAAACATCTGACGCTCAATATCTGCCGGGTTCAACACGCGACAGAGACACGGGCGCGAAATTCCCGCCAAACCCGCGCCGATATGATCTCAGGAGGCACCTTGCCAAAACAAAACCGCGTAACCCTCGGAAAACGCAGTGCATTCCGGCGTCACAACAGAGACGCTAACATATTGATACTATTGATGAAAAACTGGCTGAGAATTTTTTTTAATGCGAACCGGTCTCTGGTTTTCTGGGCGAGAATTTGCGTCGGGTGGAAATGTGCACTCTCGGTAATCCAATCCAAAGATGAAAATATCACGTGAATTCAGTAAGTTACCCGGATTGGACCAAAAACAGACGCAAATATTTAGGCGCTATCGATGCCTAACCCCGGCGGGATTGCCTGAGTTTGGCGTGCTTTATGCCGGTTCAATTGTGGGTTTATGCGGTTTTTGATTGCACTATCGTGGGATGAGATTGTCATTACGCGGGAACAGATTGCATTTACACGGGAATTGCAGCGCGTTTCGCGGGAACGGCTTGCGTTTTGGTGAGATGGGTTTGAGTGTTACGATTCCAAAATTGTGATTTGGTGGGAATGCGCATCAGCGATTTTTTGGTTGAAATCAATCGGTAAATTTGCAACTTCTGATGTTTAGGGTTTGCTTTTAAAAGCCTGCAATTTGGCTACTGAGCCTGAATGATTCAGGATGACAGTTTCTGAAAACTGCGACATAATTGGTGCGATTAGTTGTACAATTACGTCACTGGCAACGTTTATGCATGTCAGCTTTGCGCTTAAAATTAGGTCATTGAACCGCCCTTCGGTGTTTCCTGAAAGCGGACATTCCGACGGCCCTTTGGCAATTCTTGGTTGCACCATCTGCAGACCTCGGAGCTTCTACATGCAACATTCGGTTGGGCCGTTTGCGGACGCGTGCATAATTCTTGATTTATGCAACGTTAGTCAAATGGCATCAATGCGCTGAGTTTCGGTCGTGCGTGTGTCTGAGGTTTTTGCCCAAGAGTGGAGATTCACTCGACATACATTTTGCTGTAGCTTAGGAGACTACGAATTAAAGACCAGCAAACTCGACAGGCTAGCAAAACGAATACGCGGCAGGATCAAAGTGCGCGAAGAATTCACGATACAACTTTTCAAGTGTGGTGTCCCTGACGGTCATGGTTACGGTGCCTTTTACCAATGCGGCATCACGGTGAAGCTGCACATCAGTATGTTGACACATTCAACTGACGCGTACTTCCGTCATCATGCCACCGGCCATGTGATAAAGGTGATGGCAGTGCAGAAACCATGCGCCTTTTTGATTGGCGTCAAAGGCGACCGTGACCGGGTTGTGAGCGGGGACAATGATGGTGTCGCGCATTGCGCCCCGGATTCGTTGCCCGCCGATGGCGACAACCTGAAAATGATGGCCGTGCAAATGCATGGGATGCATCATCGTGGTCGGGTTCATGAAGGTCATTTCGACTCGCTCGCCTTGGCGCACTGTGAAAGGCTGATGGTCCCCATGGACGCGGCCGTTGATCGTCCAGCGATACCCCGGTTCTTCGCCGAGCATGACCATGAAAGACTGATCCGCAGGCTTTTCCACCAGAGGGGTGTTGGCGCGAAGCTGCGTTTCAAACGTAAGATCGGTTAATGGCTGCGGAGCATCGGCAGTTGCTAGGAGTTTGATGATTGACGCACCAGCTGTCGTCAGCACGATGCCGGTCACAAACCGATCTCCTTCGACCTGCGCCAGAACCGGAAACGCGCCGCCTTGTTGCGGGATGTCAACCAATAGATCGATGCGCTGCCCCTGTGCCAACGGATATGCTGCCTGTGAGACAGGCTGACAGGGATTGCCGTCAACGGCGACGCAACGAGTTTGCAATCCAAGCGTCGAAATGAAGAAGGCCGTTGCCGTCCCGCCATTTATAATGCGCAGGCGAACCTTTCCACCTTTATCAACCATGACGATTTCGGGGTCATCAAGTGTGCGGTCGTTGGCCAGAAAGGCATCATATTTGACGTCATTGGCATGGGTCATTCCCATCATCATGCCGCGATGCATCATTTTGCCCATCATGCCGCCGCCTGCGCCTTGGCTTGCATGCGCTCCGCCGCCGCTACTTAGTTCGGCCAAAATCTCTGTGGGCGGCCGAAAGGCGAAATCATGGAGCATGATGATGACGTCTTGAGCGTCGCCCGCGTCCTTCTCAATCGCTACCATCGGCGCTGCCAAAAGCTGTTGCTCGCTTAGACTGTGGGAATGCATCCAATGGGTACCGGTGGTTAGTTCAAAATCATGGGCGTCGGTCATTCCGACCGCCAGCGCACCGCCATCGGGTCGGGCGCGGTCCTGGTTGGCGGGAGCTTTAACCTGGCCGTGCCAATGCATTTGCAGCGGTTCGCTCGAGGCATTGAGAAGATCGCCAAATAAGCGATCCCCTTCACTACCAACCATGCCTGGCTTGCCATTTGATCCGAGCACACTGAAAACTGTCGCCGACTTCTTGTTCACTTCCAGCGTGCGGGAGGCGACTGAAAGAACGGGTGCTGCCGCCGAAGCTTGCGTCCAGGGAACTCCGGCAATGAGAGCGCCGTACACACCTGCGGTTGATTTGAGGAAGGTCCGGCGACTTGGCATTGTAAACGATTGGTTAGTGCGCATGGCAGACCCCTTTGAATAAATACTTTCTATTGCGGATTATCAATCATAGCCCTGCGATAACTTTCTCAAGTTTCGCGCGAACCTGCCCGGCCGCCTCTTTCAGCGCCGGATTGTCTATCGCCTGCATCGAATCGACAGGATCGATTGCCGCCACCTCAATTTGGCCATTGCCCGCATCACGCACGACGACATTGCAAGGCAACATCGTGCCGACCTTGTTTTCGAGCATCAAAGCTTCATGGGCCAATGCCGGATTGCAAGCTCCAAGAATCCTGTAGGCCGGGTAATCAACGCCGATTTTGGTCTTGAGCGTCGCGCTGACATCGATCTCCGTGAGAATGCCGAAACCCTCGGTTTTCAATGAATCCGTTGCGCGGGTCACGGCTTCGTCGAATGGCAAGGAAAGCATTTTTGAAAGATAATATAACATGTTTTTGTCCCTTATTCCTGTTGCCGGTTGCCGAAGAAAAAGTGTCTTGCTTCAGGCGGCCGGGCCAAAGGCAGAACGGGGCAAATCCGGTCGCCCCGTTTTATTATAGGGTTGACACAACCGTTACATTTTCTTGTTCATGGCTCCGATCGCATCGCCCATATGCATCATACATTCATCGGCTTTGCCGTCCTTCATGGACGTCTTCGCCAACCCCATGTGTTTCATGGCCATGTCTTTATTGGCCATCATGGCTGGATCAGACATTGCATCCATTTCCATCTGCATCTTCATCATCGAAGCATCGTCACATTTCATGGTCATGCTCATATCAGCCATGCCCATATGCATGGAGCACTCGCCCAGCTTGTTTTCTTTCATTGCAGTCTTTGCCATGTCCATTTGTTTCATGGCCATATCCTTGTTTGCCTGCATAGCCGGGTCGTTCATGGCTTCCATGTTGGTTTGCATCATCATTATGGAGGCATCATCACATTTCATATGCATTGCAGCATTGGCTGAAGCGGTCAGAGACAGTACGGCCAATGCCGCGATTATTGATAATTTCGTCACGGCGGCGTCCTCAAAAGAGGGACAAAATTGTCCTCAAAGAAGAAACGCGAAATCCGCCAATTTGTTCAATTTTTATTGGCGAAACGGTGGATATTGAAAAACCCGCGCCAAATGTAATATCCCATGAAAAGGACGCTATAAGGAGGCTCCAAGCACCATTGAGTTCAAGCGCATCAAGCATAGTTGCAACATCTGCATAAATGTTGGGCTTCATTAAGATAGGCTATGCCCACGCTTTAAATACGTCAGCCTAAATAAGCGAAAACACAATTATATCTGTTCCTCACTTTTAGCCCGCAGCCAAATTGAACCAAAATCATGCCGCTCGGGGCCAACGGCGGTGTAGATCATCAATCACAAATGCATGTTTATGGCGTGCTCCAGTTTGGCTGAGATGCGGGTGGTCGGGTGCCAAATCTGGATGGATATGGGTCAAATCCTGTATGTCTTGCGCGGGCCAGATCACCAACACCGCAATAACGCCGAGCGCGCCAATAGCAGCCAGTATGAGCGCTGCCACGTTTATTCCGGCGTTTGCGCCGACCCAGCCCGCAAGCGGATAGGCTATAAGCCAGCAGGCGTGTGACAAAGCAAATTGTGCGGCAAAAACCGCGCCGCGGTCAGCCTCAGTCGCAGATCGGTTGATGATCCGACCTATGGGCGTTTGTGTCAGGGAAAAACCAAAACCGATTACGGCCCATAGCGCTATCAACGAGCCAAGGCTGCTGACAAGCGGCACCAGTGCCACGCCTGCAACCATGAGTGCTGCGCCGCCAATCATAATTGGGCGATCACTTAAACGTTGAAGAAAGCGTGGCAGTAAAATAGCCGCTAGAATTGATCCTGCACCAAAACCTGCAAAAGCCAACGCAACCGCCTGCTCATTGAGCTTGAGTTGTGCTTGCACAATAACCACGGTGTTGACGTAAATCATCGCACCCGCCGCGGCGACAGCTGCTTCCATGACCATAAGTGCGCGCAGCCGCGGTGTCCGCGCATAGATGCGCATACCCTTGGTGACATCAGCCCAAAACGGCCGTTCAGTGCTTTCAACACGGTCTGGCAATTTTATTGTCATCACGAGGAAGGCTGAGGCTAAAAAACCGGTGACCGTTCCCGCAAACAAGACGGGGAAACTGACAAAAGTAAGCAAAATAGCGGCAATGATCGGCGAGGCCAATTGTTCTAAATCTTCGGCAAGTCGGAGCAGCGAAAGAGCATTCGTATAATCGCCCTCATCTTTGATAACATCGGGAATGACGGCTTGGAACGCCGGAGTAAATCCAGCCGAGGCCGCCTGCAGGAAAAATATCAACACATACACCTGCCAAATTTGATCAATGAATGGCAGGCAGGCAATGACGCCAGCACGTATGAGATCCAGCACAATGAGAAATGCTTTGCACGGCAACCGTTCGGCAATTGCCGCAGCAATAGGAGCCAGCGTCACATAGGCGATCATCTTGATTGATAAAGCAGTGCCAAGAATTGCCCCGGCATTTTCACCGGCAAGTTGCCAAGCCAAC
>JANMFT010000375.1:0-9013 GCA_031374255.1 Limoniibacter sp.
ATATCCATAAATTTCAATGCACTAATCGATTTGAGCAATTACTCAAAGTTTGAGCAATAGCCCTGCGGTGAACTCGTTGGTGATTAGCCCAGTGATTAAATTGCCGCGCATCGCTCCATGAATGGCCGCAACCTTTGCCTCACCTGCCGCGATTCCAACAACTGGATTTGGCTGGTTGGGTTGCAGGGGCGCGGAGGCCACACGATCATTGATAAGCCCGTCAATTAAATGACCGTGGCGATCATAGACCCATGATGTGATTTCGCCGACAGCTCCGGCTTTGACCAGTGCGCGCACATCATCACGACTGATAAATCCGTCAATATGCATCGGCGCGTTAAAGCCCATATCGCCTATGCCCACGAAGGTTACATCGGCCTGCCGGGCCAACTCCAGAGTATTGTGGACGGGCTCTTGACTGTGCAGCACGCGTTTTTCTTCCCGTGTGCGCGCAAATACCGGCAAGGGCATTGGGTAATGCCGCGCGTTGACGCGTTCGGCCATACGGATGACCACGTTATAAGCGGTAGCTGAACCATCAGACATCATATTACCAAGCAAAGAGACAATACGATGTTGCGGGCAATCCATCGGAGATAATTGTTCAACCGCTGAACGCAGAGCCCTGCCGGTGCCAATCGCGATGATTTTGGGCTGGATGGATTTGAGGTGTCGCTCCATTTCTGCAGCACCCGCCTGTGCCAGTCCGGTCATCACGCCTGGCGCTTCGGGGTCGCTTGGAACGATGTCGCAAATTTTAAGGCCAAAGCGTTCGACCAAACGCTGACTTAACTCCATGCAATTGGCAATCGGATGATCCAGCCTGACTTTGACAAGCTTTTCGCTGACTGCCAAAGATACAAGGCGCTGGGCAGATTGACGCGACACGCCAAGCTTGCGCGCAATTTCATCCTGTGTATTGCCCGCGACATAATATAGCCAACCGGCGCGCGCCGCATCATCCAGCCTGCCAGCCTCGGTTTCAAGTTTGGTCGTCACCTGACAGCACCCCCGCCTGCTGTATCAATTCCGGCTCTATGTCGAAGAACTTGGCCCAATTGTCAAAAGCTCGAACATTGAGCGTTTCTGTGCCAGGAAAAACGCCAATTCCTGCCAAATGGCTGCCACCTGTAAAATGCCAAATGCGCATACCGGCGGCAATTGCCGCTTTAATACCTGGAATGCTGTCTTCGATTACCAGACAATTTTCAGGGGCAACGCCCATTTGCTTTGCGGCATGAAGAAACAGATCCGGCGCAGGCTTGCCATTGGCAACCTCGGAAGCTGTAAACACTTTTCCTTGAAAATGCGGCAAAAGACCTGTCAGTTCCAACGACCGCCGTGCGCGCTGCGGGCTTGAACTTGTCGCAATACACGAAGCAACCGGAACAGCGTTAAGCACCTCCACAATGCCGGGCATAGGCTTTAATTCGGTTTCAAAGGCTTTCAGCAATGTGGCGCGATATACCGCTTCAAAATCATCTGGAAGGGTTACGCCATATTGCGTCCGCACCTCAACGGCTACTTTTGGGAACGACCTTCCAAGAAAATGTGTTCGCACATGCGCTGCGTCCACAAAAACGCCAATTGTTGCCAAATGCGCGATCAGCACCCGCGCGCTGATAACTTCACTGTCAATTACGACGCCATCACAATCAAAAATCACAAGCTGTATAGGCAAACGCGGTTCTCAACTCGGCTGGTAAAAACACTTTCAGACTTGCAGCCATACCACTTGGATCAATTACTGTCAGGTGTGATTAGGCGTCACCATTTGGCTTGGCCTTCGCGGCAGCGCCAACGGGTTTGGATTTGTCCAAAGCTCAAGACACGCAATCATTCGCTTTTCAATAAAATCCATTACCCAAGGCAGATATCTTGGATCTTCATGGAGACGGACGTAATGAAACTGATCCGGCTTTATTTCAGACGCTAAATCACGCGCAAAATGGACAGGCCGAAACATATAATAACCATTATCAAGCCCGCCACCAGCTTCTACCGCAAGTGAAGAAGCGAAGGCCGAATGAGCGCCTTTCGGACGAATGCCAACATTGATGAAAAAACAAAATCCCGCCCGATCGGATTGAAATTCAAGAAAACGGAAGACTGGGCTTTGCTTTCTACAAAAGAGCCTATTGGCCGAAATACCTGTGTCTTAACATGCTTGGATAAACCAACCATTCGCTTTAAGCTGTTTAAAAAACCATGGCCGCTTTTAGGCTCTATTGTGACCAAATGTGGTTTACCGGCAGATTGCTTTGCCCTTGCGTATGATAGTCGTTTCGCAGATTCATCTGGCCCCTTACGCCAAATATTGGTTCCGTCTTTTTGGAATCCCTTTTCAACGAGTAAGGCATTCAGCTTGGCGAGGATCTCCTTTTTGACGGCTTTGCGAACGGTTTTGAGATCGGGGTGCCCCATGCAACGACAATAAGCTGCGGTGTCCTTTACAGATGACAGTACTGTCAGAGGTACCTGTGACCAGTCAAACTCCGGTGCGAGTGCTTCAGTCCAAATTTTCTTATTTTCAATCTGCCAATCGGTTTTTTCGTCCATTTTTGCCAATCTCAGCCACAATTCTCGCAAGAAAGTACGAGAATCTGCCTACCCGCCTTCCAAAAATACATCCACGCTTGCAGCTTTGCCGCTCGCATCAATAACTGTCAGGCTGGAATAGCCCGCACCGTCAGGATGCCAACTGTAACTTCGGCGGCGCGAAACGGATTCCAACGGCTTACCATTGGCAATCCACCTAAATGGCGCTTTGCCGCCTTGCACCTTCAACACAAGCGGCATCAACAAACCGTCTTCGCCATTGGCCAGTTCAACTCGCGCACCTTTGGGCGGGTAGATAATCTCCGGTGCAACTGTATCGCCATCGACAGGCACAAGATCAGAAGTCTTAGGCACAAAGTGCTTTAGGCCATCTGCTAGATCAGCTCCGGCCACTATAGCCGTGCCTTTAGATGCTTTGCGAAATCCAACCGGCGTTAAGCCAGAACGGTTAAATGCCTCAAACAAAATCGGCGCTGCAGTGCCACCGCCGGTTGCACCCGGAACCGCGCCATTGTCCGCCCGCCCAACCCAAACGCCCAGAACATAGCGCCCGTCATAACCAATTGACCATGCGTCGCGGTAACCGTAGCTGGTGCCGGTTTTATAGGCCAAAGCGCGCGGCGCAACGTTCGCTGGCGGCGTGACTCCCGCCAAAATATCGGTCACTTGCCAAGCGGCCTGAGCTGACAAAATCCGCTCCGGTTTTTGCCAAGCTGCAGGGCCGTTGACCCCATTGGTCAACGTTACCTTCATGCCGCCATTGGCCAGCATTGCGTAAGCTTGAACCAGATCTGCGAGCGATAAACCAACACCGCCAAGGCCAATCGAAAGCCCCGGCTGTTCCACTTTTGGGAACTGAGGACTTAGCCCTGCCCGTGTGAACCGCTGAATTAAACGTTGTGGGCCTACTGAATCGAGCAGCAATACAGCAGGCACATTCAGCGACATTTGCAGGGCTTGGCGCACCGAAACATCACCTTGATACGTCGTGTCAAAATTCTTCGGGCGGTAACCGCCAAAGTTCACCGGCCGGTCTGAGATGATGGTTTCAGGCGCGGCAATGCCCTCATCAAACGCCAGGGCGTAGATAAACGGCTTCAAAGTTGAACCCGGCGAACGCGGCGCGCGCACCATATCCACCCAGCCGGAGCGTGCACCATCAAAATAATTGGCTGAACCGACTTCCGCTAATATCTCGCCTGTGCGGCTGTCTGCCAATATCATCGCGACTGACAGATTTGCTCCAAGCCGCCGTGCTGCGTCTTTGGCCACTTGTTCCAAGGCTTGCTGACTTGGTTTGCTCAAAGTCAATGCAACGTTTTGCTGGCCTTTGGCATTGCCAAACGCTGTTTCGGCCAAATGCGGCGCTAGCGCAGGCAAGCCGCGCCGGTTGGCATCAAGCTTCAAAGCAGCAGCGCGGGCAACTTCGCGTGGTTCAATTGCACCAGCATCAGCCATGCGCTGCAACACGCGGTCACGCGCGGATTTTGCAATTCTAGGTTTTCGGTCCGGTCGCCGTGCTTCCGGCGCTTGCGGCAGCGCCACCAGCAAAGCCGCTTCCTGCAAGGCCAACTTGCGCGGTTCTTTACCGAAATAGGCAAGCGAAGCCGCACGAACACCCTCCAAGTTGCCGCCATAGGGTGCAAGAGTGAGATAGCGTTCCAATATCTGCTGTTTAGTGAACGATCGTTCAATTTGTAGCGCACGAAACATTTGGCGGAGTTTAAGCTTAAACCCGCGCGCCTCAACCGGTTCATTGAGCCGCGCTAACTGCATGGAAAGCGTCGAACCGCCCGAAACAATCCGGCCATTTCGGATGAATTGCAGCACAGCGCGTCCAATCGCCCAACCATCGATGCCAACATGGTCGTAAAATCGCTTATCTTCATACGCGATCAACATTTTGATGAACTGCGGGTCGACTTCTGCGAGTTTGACCGGCAATCGCCAGCGGCCTTCCGGCGTTGCAAACGGGCGAAGCAGCCATCCGTCGCGGTCAACAACTTCGGTTGAAACGATAACCTGCTCTGCAATATTAAGCGGATACATCCGGTCAAGAGCAGCAAAGCCGGTCAGCGCAAACACGGGCGATGCAGCTGCAATGAAGCCGGCAGCAAAGCGCTTTTGCCGCCGGTTGATCATATCAGTTTGCCGTCACTTCCATCAGGCCCGTCGCCGTACGGGCTGAATATTCAGGCCGATACATGTCTTCTACACTGGCCGCTGGAAGTGCGTAAGTGCCGGGCGTTACGGCACGCACCACATAGGCAAATGAGAAGCTGCGCGCCTCACCGCCTGTCCGGTTGAATGCTGCCACAAACCGGTCATCCCGATATTCAGTATGGGCAAACTCCACCGCACCAAGCCATGGGAAATTGGGAAGTTCAGCCGAACCGACAATGCGCGGATTATCGATTTCAAATCCACTCGACAGCAGATCGGTAACGAGCACGCGTGACGGCCAAGCATTGGCCTCACTGACGGTGAGCACCACCACATAACGCTGGTTTTGCTGCACCGAAGTGACGTTGGTTTCAGTGCCATCAAGATTATAAAACTTCCGGTCAATCTCAAAACCGTTGCCGCTGGCAGGCAAGGATTGCATCGGCGCAGCAATTGACGTGACGGTTGCAGTCAAGGCTTCTGCACCATTATTGGTTATGGCGATGGGTGCCGCCTCAAGATCGTCACCGGTCACTGTGCGGGTAAACCCGCCGGAATGCGCGGCACCATCGATCGTCAGATTGATCGTTTTGTTTTCATCGGCCAATGCCCGCGCTGCGAGCAGCATCCACGCATCATCCTGCGTTGAGGAATACCGCGTTTGTCCTTTAACGCCGCCAACATAAGTGATCATGTCTTTAAGCGTTGATACCGCCGGTTTTGTTTCAGCCGCCAGCGCCAGCATCGCAGCACCGTCGCGCAAAGCCGAGCCATAATCACTGCGGCTTTGGCTGATAGAAGCAGCGTTTTGTGCCTGTTGCAATGCCGAACCAAAGGCTCGTTCTGCGGCCGGTTGATCACCATAAAGTGCGAGGCTTGCACCAATTTGCGCCCGCGCCATCGGCGATGCCAACAGGTCGAGCTGACTTTCCGAATAATAACGCAAATCGCTCATTGAGGCACGTCGGTTGCGGGCCAAAACATAAAGCGCGTAAGCTATTTCGGAGCCGCGTGCGGTTGCATCATTTTCAACGGCCAGCGTGTTTTGGAGGTTATCCAACGCCTGCATCATAGCCTGATCTGGCACTGCAAAACCCTGCTCTCGGGCACGTGTCAAAAAGTCTGTCACGTAGGCATCAAGCCATGTATCACCTGAACCCGGCCCCCAAAGGCCAAAACTGCCGGTTGAAGATTGATAATTAAGCACGCGCGCAATTGCGCCATCGATACGCTCCTTGATCGCTGGATCAGGCTCAAGCCCTGCGTTCGCGCTAAGCTCGGCAACATAGAGCAACGGCAGAGCACGGCTGGTAGTCTGCTCAGCACAACCATAGGGGTATCTGTCAAGCGCCATCAACAATGACGGCACATCAAAGGCACTGTTGGCCGCAACAGAAACGCTGACGCTTGCACCATCCAAAATGCTAGCCGCCAGCAATTCGCGGTCAATTGATACCTTGCCACCATTAGCTGCCAGCGGCACTTCAAACTTGGTCGTGACCGGCAAATTTGGTGCGCGCACCGGAATAATTCGCGATGTTGTAAGCGATAATCCGCTGGCATGAGCGAGCGTGATTTTCACCTCGCCAAAACCGATGGAATTGCCGTCAAGAGAAACGTCAAAACTTGCCCGCTCGCCCTTTTTCAGCGCAATCACCGGCTCCAAGTTACCAGCTGTGATGCTATCACCTGTGGCGACGGTCAACGAATAATCGCCCTCCGGCCCGTCAGTATTTGCAAGCTCAATCAGCATCCGTGACTTATCGCCCACCGCCAAGAAACGCGGTGCGCTGGCCATGATCACCACAGGGTCGCGGATGATCACGTCTTGAGTGGCATGCCCAACACCAGCGGTAGACCATGCCACCGCCATCAAACGCGCTGTGCCGTTAAACTGCGGCACATCAAGATTGATAATGGCGCGGCCTTGATCGTCCAGCTTCACAATACCGGAATAGAGCGCCATCAATTTTTCAGTTGGAGGGCTACCCTTGGACGATGCCACCGGCCCGTCACCGCCGGTGCGGAGTTTGCCGGTTGTCCCAAGCGATCCATCAATCAAGCGTCCGTAAAGATCGCGGATTTCAAGGCCTAAACGGCGCTGGCCAAAATACCAATCATCCGGCGCAGGCGCTTGATAATTGGTCAGATTCAAAATGCCGACATCAACAGCAGCCAGCGTTACAAACGCTTCACTGCCAGCCTCAACGCCAGCTACTTGCACCGGCACCGCCCATGATTTGCCGGGCTCAGTTTTTTCCGGCACTTCAAGTTTAACGGCAAGTTTGCGGTTTTCAGGGTCAATCCCCAGCCATTTGACGCCAATCGCACGCATCGGCATGCGGGTTTCCTGCGCTTTACCAGGCCGGTAAAGAACGGCAGTAACGTATGCCCCCGCTCCCCAATCAGCCGAAACCGGAATGTTCAAAGTCGAGCCGCCCTCAGGAACGCTCGTTGCGAATGTGGCCAGCAGTTTTTCAGACCCGATAGTTACCAAAACCTCACCGGCAAATCGCGGCGAGAATTTGAGCTGCGCAGTATCACCAGCTTTATAACTTGCTTTGTCGAGCGCGATTTCCAAACCATCAGGCGTTTCCGTAGAGGCAGCAGCTACATAATATCCGGCGTCAAACTCAACACTTGAAACAGCCTTTGCCCCGCCCTTTTCCTGCACCTCAAGGCGATATCGGCCCCAACCGACATTCGCTGAGATATCAACCGTTTGACCTGCCTTTGCATCCAACACGCCATTGGCAATTTTGGTGGTAAATTCCACCGGCTCATAACGCCACGATGCGCCTTCACGATACCATTGATAATTCTGTTCAACTTTGACCAAAGTCCACTCGAGACCCTTGAGTTCGATCTGTTCGCCATCAGGGTTCGCGGCAATGACACCAAATTTTGCCGCTGCACCTTCCGCCAATTGCCCGTCGGCAAAAGCAGGCTTAATGCCGATCACATCAGCCTGCGGCGCAATTTCCAGAGCCAATACCCGCTCAACAGCGCGCCCACCATTTTCGCTCATCCGCACAACAACACGCCCAGACAATAACCGCGTTGTGTCGGGTACTTCATCTATAACAACATCAAATTTGGCTTCACCCTGTTCATCCAATTGAGGCAAATCATCCAGAGTAAGTCGGGTTTCGCCGGCCTCATCGTCTTCATCTGACAGGCCAAAAACATAGCCCGGAAACTTTGTCCATTCTTGCGTTGGTGTTATTACGGCCTCTCCTTCGAGGTTCAATCCCGCAGCAGGTGCGCCATACAAATAGCGCGCTTCAACGCTGACTTCTGTCGGCTCCCCAATCACCATCGAGCTCCCGCTCAAAGTAAATTCGGCGCGGTCAGGCACAAAGTCCTCAACCAGAAACACCTGTGTTGACAGCGGCTCTTGCGCCGCATCAACGTAGACTTTTAGGTTCCATGCGCCACGCTGCGCATTGGTTTGCAGCGCCAAATCAACCGAATGCCCACCAGCAGATTGGCCATCTGAAACCACACGGCGGTCTTCAACACCGTCAGGGCGCTCAAACACAAAAACCAACGGCAAATCATCGACGGCCTTGGCGGCAATATCGCGCGCCAATGCCTGCGCATGAACGGTTTCGCCGGCGCGGTAAATGCCGCGTTCGGTCCAAGCCAAAACATCAAGCTCTGCCGCTGCAGGGCGGCCAGTTACACCACGATCTGACAGGTCAAATCCGGCACGGGTCAAATCAAGAAATACAAAATCATCAGCGCCATTGGCCGCTGAAATAATCGCCGGTGCAAGACCGGCAGTGCCGCGCGTCAGCCCTGCTACAAATACGGCCTTGCCGTCACCATCGGTAATTGCTTCGGCGAGAACCTCATTATTGCGCGCCAATAACTTCAGCGCGACGTTGGCAATTGGCTTGGCAGTTTCGAGCGAGCGGGCAAAAACATGCATGCCGTCTTCGCCGGTAAACGTCGTCAAACCGACATCGGAAACCACAAACCATTGCGTGGCTTTGGCATCATATTCTTCATTTTCTTTACCAGCCAAACCCGCCGTCATTACGTAAATACCGGGCTTTCGGGCCGGTAAAATCGTATCAACATCAATGCTGGTCGTCACCTCGGCGTTGAGCGTGTTTGTAATCGCAACTTCGCCCGTCCAAACCGGCGCGCCGATTTCAGATTTGATTTTCTCAACCGAATAACCATCCAGCTGGCGCAAAAACTGTGACTCGTCCAAAATCTGGGTCAGCGAACGGTCACCAACGCGGTAAACGTCGATCTTGGCTGATGTGGCGTTGACCGAAAC
>JANMFT010000004.1:0-4568 GCA_031374255.1 Limoniibacter sp.
AGATGCGGGTTCTCCGTTTCTGGAAATTGGGGCATTTGCTGCAAACGGTCTTTATGGAGGCGAAGTTCCAAGCGCTGGCATAATCACTGGCATCGGCCGCGTGTCAGGCCGGGAGTGCATGATTGTAATCAATGATGCAACGGTTAAAGGCGGCACATATTACCCGTTGACGGTGAAAAAGCATTTGCGGGCGCAGGAAATCGCACTGCAAAATCGCCTGCCCTGTTTATATCTCGTCGATAGCGGCGGCGCGAATTTGCCGAACCAGGATGAGGTTTTTCCTGACCGCGAGCATTTCGGGCGCATCTTTTACAATCAGGCGCGAATGAGCGCAGCGGGTATTGCGCAGATTGCTATCGTGATGGGGTCTTGCACCGCCGGCGGCGCTTATGTGCCTGCGATGAGCGATGAAACTATCATTGTGCGGGGCACCGGCACGATATTTCTCGGCGGCCCGCCACTGGTGAAGGCGGCAACGGGCGAAGATGTAACGGCGGAAGATTTAGGCGGCGCGGAAGTGCATACGCGGCTATCAGGCGTGGCAGACCATTTGGCGGAAAATGATGACCATGCTTTGGCGATTGCGCGGCGCATTGTGGCCAATCTCAATTATGAAAAAACGCCTAAGCTGAAGATGCAAAAGCCAGCAGCACCATTGTTTGATGCGGGTGAACTTTACGGGATTGTCGGCGCAGATTTGAAGAAATCCTATGATGCACGCGATGTGATTGCGCGGCTAGTGGATGGGTCCGAGTTTGATGAGTTCAAGGCCAATTATGGCACAACGCTCGTCACCGGCTTTGCGCATTTGCATGGAATGCCGGTGGGCATCATCGCCAATAATGGCGTGATATTTTCTGAAAGCGCCCAAAAAGGCGCGCATTTTATTGAGCTCTGCTGTCAACGCCGCATTCCGCTGGTGTTTTTGCAGAACATTACCGGATTTATGGTGGGCCGCAAATATGAGGCGAGCGGCATTGCCAAGGACGGTGCAAAACTGGTGATGGCAGTTGCCAATGCCACAGTGCCGAAGGTGACCGTCATCATTGGCGGCTCATTTGGTGCAGGCAATTACGGCATGTGCGGGCGCGCATTTAACCCAAGATTTTTATGGATGTGGCCGAATGCGCGCATTTCTGTGATGGGCGGCGAACAGGCTGCAACCGTGCTGGCGCTGGTTAAACGCGATGGCATTGAGCGCGATGGCGGCACTTGGAGCGCAGACGAGGAAGCCGCATTCCGTGCACCGATTTTGGAGAAATATGAACGTGAAGGCCACCCGCTTTATTCAAGTGCGAGGCTCTGGGATGACGGGATTATTGACCCGGCCAAAACGCGGGATGTGCTGGGGTTGAGCTTGAGTGCAGCGCTGAATGTGGAGATTGGGGAGACGAAGTTTGGTGTGTTCAGGATGTGAATTGCAGGTTTGATAGCAATATGATATCACTATGATAGCAAATATTAGGAGCTGAATATGAACCAGATGTTGATACGAAGCGTTAAGCCAGAAACCGCCGATACGATCAAGAAAATGGCTAAGTCAAATCGACGGTCATTAACAGCAGAAGTGAATGCACAGTTGGATGAAATTGCAGCAAGGTACCGGCAGGAGAGCCCGCCTAAAGAGCCAATTCTGAGCAGGCTGTTAAGGGGCAAACCATTAACAACACGAACCCAAGCCGAAATTGATGCTGAGGTGCGGGCACTTCGTGACGAGTGGGAATACTAGTTGGCTACTGACCAGCTATATTTAGATACAAATGTCATTATAGCAATGACGGAAGCGCAAAGTGCTATGCGCAGCGGCCAGAAAAGATTGATAAGTTCGATTCTTGATAAAGGATCAAACGGCATCACCAGCGAAATTACCTTAGCAGAATGTTTGGTTAAACCGATTCGGCAAAAAAGTGAGACTTTGATAGCGATCTATCTGGAGCTTTTAGCTGAAGGATCTGGCCTTCAAATCGTAAAAATTGACAGAGCTGTTTTGATAGAAGCGTCAAGTGTAAGGGCGAAACATCACATAAAACTGCCCGACGCTATCCACTTTGCTACCGCACAACTCGCAGGCTGCAACAATTTTGTAACAAACGACCACCGGCTTGCAAACCTTTGGGGTAAGAACTCGATCATTTGGGAAACCCTATGACTCTCACCCGCCTCCTTATCGCCAATCGCGGTGAAATCGCCTGCCGGATTATCCGCACGGCGCCGGCTATGGGGATTGAGACGGTTGCGGTTTATTCGGAGGCCGACAAAAATTCGCTGCATATACAAATGGCCGATCAAGCCGTGCGCATTGGCGGGGCAACTGCGGCGGACAGCTATTTGCGCGGTGATGTGATCATCAAAGCGGCGCTTAGTGCAGGCGCTGATGCCATTCACCCGGGTTATGGGTTCTTGTCAGAAAATGCAGCTTTTGCTGATGCGGTTGAAGCGGCGGGTCTGATTTTTGTGGGGCCGCGGGGGGACTCCATTCGCGCAATGGGTATGAAAGATACCGCCAAGCGCCTGATGGAAAAGGCGGGTGTGCCGGTGGTGCCGGGTTATCACGGTGAGGCGCAAGAACTGGTAGTGCTGGCGGGCAAGGCTAATGTGATTGGCTATCCGGTGCTGATTAAAGCGGCGGCGGGCGGCGGCGGCAAGGGTATGCGGCTGGTTGAAAATCCCAGTGATTTTCGCGAGGCTTTGGCTTCCGCTAGGCGCGAAGCAAAGTCGGCATTTGGCGATGATCGGGTGCTGGTTGAGAAATACATCACCAACCCGCGCCATATCGAGGTGCAGGTTTTCGGTGATGCGCACGGCAATGTTGTGCATTTGTTTGAGCGCGACTGCTCGGCGCAGCGCCGCCATCAAAAGGTAATTGAAGAGGCCCCTGCCCCCGGCATGAGCGCCGAGGTGCGCAAAGCAATGACGGACGCAGCGGTTAAAGCGGCCAAGGCGATCAATTATCGCGGCGCAGGCACTATTGAGTTTGTGGTGGATGGCACCGGCCCGCTGCGCGCAGATGGTTTTTGGTTTATGGAAATGAACACAAGGTTGCAGGTTGAGCACCCTGTCACGGAGGAAGTGACCGGCGTTGATTTGGTGGCGTGGCAATTGCACGTTGCGCGCGGAGAAAAGCTGCCGCTGACCCAAGACGAGATCAAGCTGAATGGCCATGCTTTTGAGGCGCGGCTTTATGCGGAAGATGCGGCGCGCGGGTTTTTACCTGCGACCGGCACATTGCAACATTTGAAATTTGGTGATGCCCGTATTGAAACCGGCGTTCGGCAAGGTGATGCCGTGTCGCCGTTTTACGATCCGATGATTGCGAAGATTGTGACCCATAGCGAAACGCGGAGTGAGGCCCTCGATAACTTGGTCACAGCGTTAGAAGCCACCGAAATTGCAGGCACCGTCACCAATCTCGGGTTTTTGGTGGCCCTTACCAAAGACGATGATTTTGCAGCAGGCCGCGTTGATACCGGCATGATTGCACGCAAGGGTGATGCGCTGACGGCAAAACCTCAGTCAACACCCTCAATGCTGGCAAAGGCGTTTTTGGCGGCAAGCGGTTTGGCAAAGCCTAAATCCGATGATGTTTGGGACACCGCCAAAGGTTACCGGCATTTTGTTGTTGAGCCGGTAATGATAACGCTGACCTATGGCGATGAAATGCTTTCTGCAGCAATCACCGTGTTAGGCGACAGGGCCCGAATTTCTTATGGCAATACAATAATGTCTCTGGATTTACCAAATGCTTCAGAGTCTATGCGAGGCATTGCGCTTTGGCCTGGGCATGTATCGGTTTTTGCAAATGGACATACGCTGGATTTTCAAATTGCCGATCAGTTTTTTACCGCAGCGGCGGCTGGCAGCGCAGGCACCATGGTTGCGCCAATGCCCGGGTTGGTGAAACTGGTTCATGCCAAAATTGGCCAAAAAGTTGCCAAGGGCGATGCGCTATTGGTGCTTGAAGCCATGAAGATGGAACATATCATCGTTGCCGCGCGCGATGGCGTTTTGGTGGAGATTGCAAGTGCTGGAAGTCAGGTTAGCGACGGCACAGTACTGGCAGAATTTGCCGGTGAATAATCGCTATCTGCCAGCTTAACTGACTGGAGCAAATCGTTTAACGGTCTGTTATATAAGCGTTTGCAAGGAAGTATTGCGCACAATTTAATTGCATACTACTTAGCACCCGATTTAATTCCAATTAGAAAGTACCTATCATGAATATTGCATATACCGCCCACGCAACCGCCAACGGCAATGGCCGCAACGGCATAAGCGCAACCGATGATGGCCGGGTTACAGTAACTCTTGCCACGCCAACTGAAATGGGCGGCTCCGGTAAAGGCACCAACCCAGAACAGCTTTTTGCTACGGGCTACGCTGCCTGTTATTTGGGCGCAATGCGTTATGCTGCCGGTCAGGCTAAAATCGATATGCCGAAAGATTCAACGGTAGCGGCCCACGTTTCCATCGGCGCGCGCGATGATGGCAAAGGTTTTGGTTTGGTTGTTTCAATGGATGTTACGCTGCCCGGTATGACAAAAGAGGCAGCTGACGATTTGGCCGCGCGC
>JANMFT010000006.1:0-9538 GCA_031374255.1 Limoniibacter sp.
GCTATGCAACTTGAGCGCCTCAATGAGCAGCGCAAGTCGGTCGACGAAGCGATCAGCCGCCTGGTTCAGACAATGGACATTGCCAAGAAGCAGCTGAGCGAAAAAAAGTAACAAAATAAAAAACCGATAAATTGACGTTTGCGTAAACGTCAATTTATGCTAAGACCATTGTAATGCCTTGGACCTTGCTTTTTGTCCGCTTAATTTCAGCATTTGGAGGATGCCTTGCCGGTTTATAAAGCCCCCGTTGAAGACACAATGTTCATTTTGCGCGACGTGCTCGGTTATGAGCGCTATAGCAATTTGGCCGGATTTTCAGATGCATCAATCGACATTGTTGAAGCTGTTTTGAGCGAAGGCGCAAAACTGGCCGAAAATGTCATGTTTCCGCTCAATCTCAGCGGCGACCAGCAGGGTTGTACACGCCATGCTGATGCATCCGTCACAACACCGGACGGTTTTAAAGCAGCCTATGATGCCTACTGCGAAGGTGGCTGGCTCGGCCTTGGCTTTGACCCTGAATATGGCGGGCAGGGCCTGCCTTACGTGCTGCACACCGCTGTTGGCGAATATTTTTCATCTGCAAATATGGCGCTGATGATGTACCCCGGCCTGACGCAGGGCGCGATTGCTGCCATCCATACCCATGCTTCTGCCGACCAAAAGCAAACATACCTGCCAAAAATGATGGAAGGCCGCTGGACCGGCACCATGAACCTGACCGAGCCGCATTGCGGCACGGATTTGGGCATGCTGCGCACCAAAGCTGCACCGCAAGCCGATGGTTCATATAAAATATCCGGCCAGAAAATATTTATCTCTGCCGGTGAGCACGATATGGCAGAAAACATTATCCATCTCGTGATCGCCCGCATTGAAGGTGCGCCTGAAGGTGTCAAAGGTATTTCGCTGTTCATCGTGCCGAAATTTGTGCCCGATGCCGATGGCAACCCCGGCGCAAAAAACGGCGTGTCCTGCGGTTCCATCGAACACAAAATGGGCATTCACGGCAACGCCACTTGCGTGATGAACTATGACGAGGCAACCGGCTGGCTGGTGGGCCAAGAAAACGCCGGTCTCAAAGCCATGTTCGTGATGATGAATGAGGCGCGTTTGGGAGTTGGCCTTCAAGGCCTCTCAGTTGCCGAAGTCGCTTACCAAAATGCTGTCCACTATTCCAAAGACCGCATTCAGGGCCGCGCGCTCACCGGTGCAAAAGCGCCTGAGAAAAAAGCCGATCCGATCATTGTCCATCCTGATGTACGCCGCACATTGATGACCATCCGAGCGTTCAACGAGGCTGGCCGTGCGTTTGTACTATGGACTGCATTGAAGTCTGATATTTCACACCGTTCGGAAGTCGCCGAAGACCGCCAAACTGCTGACGATCTGCTCTCGCTGGTCACACCCATCGTCAAAGGCGTGCTGACCGACAAGGGCTTTGATCACGCCGTGATGGCGCAGCAAATGTATGGCGGCCACGGCTATATCGAAGAATGGGGCATGAGCCAGTATGTCCGCGACGCGCGAATTGCAATGATCTATGAAGGTGCCAACGGCATTCAGGCTCTTGATCTTGTGGGCCGCAAACTCGCCAACCATGGCGGCCGCGCCGTAATGGCGTTATTCAAAGAAATCGAAGAGTTTTGCGGCGCGCATCGCGACGATGAACATATGGCGTTCTTCACCAAGTCCCTCAAAAAAGGCCTCGGTGATTTGCAGGCTTCCACCATGTGGTTCATGCAAAACGCTATGGCGAAACCTGATAATGCCGGTGCCGGTTCAACGGATTACATGCACCTCTTCGGCCTCGTCACGCTCGGCTATATGTGGGCGCTGCAGGCCAAAGCCGCGCAGGTTAAACTGGCGGAGGGCGCTGCCAACGCAGATTTTTATGCCAATAAAGTCATCACCGCGCGCTTTTATATGGAACGTATCATGCCGGAAACTGCTTTACGCAAAACCCGCATTGAAGCTGGTGCAGACACAATGATGGCGATGGCCGCCGACGCATTCTAATTTTATAATGTGAGGCGCGGCTAACCCGCGCCTTTATCATTTTGACAAGCTGTCTTTTCAGTGAATGATGGCTGAAAAATAGTTTATCTGGAGGATTTTCAAATGGCCGATGCTTTCATTTATGATGCTGTGCGCACCCCGCGCGGGCGTGGCAAAAAAGATGGCGCACTCCATGAAATCCCGTCACCGCGCCTTGGCGCAAAAGTGCTTGAAGCGCTCCGTGATCGCAACAACCTCGACACCTCCAAAGTTGATGACGTGATTTTCGGCTGCGTTGATGCGGTGGGTGAAGCGGGCGGCGATATTGCCCGTGCTTCCGTGTTTGAAGCCGGTTACGCCACCGAAGCGCCGGGCCTTCAAATCAACCGCTTTTGCGCTTCAGGCCTTGATGCCATCAACTTTGGCGCAGCCAAAATCGCGCAAGGCGCAGACGATATCGTCATTGCAGGCGGCGTTGAGAGCATGTCGCGTGTGGGCATGGGTATGCAAGGCGGCTCATGGTTCATGGACCCGTCAGTCAACTTACCATCCTTCTTTATGCCACAAGGCGTATCGGCAGATTTGATCGCCACCAAATATGGCTTTAGCCGCGATGATGTGGATTCCTACGCGGTTGAAAGCCAAAAGCGTGCCGCAAAATCATGGGCCGATGGCCGCTTTGCCAACTCCGTTGTGCCGGTCAAAGACCAGAACGGCCTTACCATTTTGGCGCATGACGAACACATGCGCCCGTCAACCGATATGCAAAGCCTTGCCTCCCTCAACCCGTCTTTCATGATGCCTGGCCAAATGGGTGGATTTGAAGCTGTCGGCATTGCCGCACACCCTGAAATTGAAGCCATCAATTATGTTCACCATGCCGGCAATTCGTCCGGCATTGTTGATGGCGCTGCCGCCGTTTTGCTGGGCTCGAAAAAAGCCGGTAAAATGCTCGGCAAAGCCCCGCGTGCGCGCATAAAAGCCTTTGCCAATATTGGCTCTGATACAGCTTTAATGTTGACCGGCCCTGTCGATGTAACCGAGAAACTTCTTAAGAGAGCCGGTATGGCGCTTGAAGACATCGACCTGTTTGAATTGAACGAAGCCTTCGCGGCAGTCGTGCTGCGCTATATGCAGGCTTTTGACATTGACCACAGCAAGATGAACGTAAACGGCGGTGCAATCGCCATGGGCCACCCGCTTGGCGCAACCGGCGCAATGATTTTGGGCACTGTGCTTGATGAACTCGAGCGCCGCGACCTCAACACTGCGCTCGTTACGCTCTGCATTGGCGCAGGCATGGGCACCGCGACAATTATTGAGCGGGTGTAATGCCTAAGCTCGACATTGCCTCCATCCCCGAAAAAGGCGGCACCGGTTATCCGGCGGAATTTGCTGAAATCGTTTCAGGGCGCTATCGCAAACGCTTAGGCGATGCGGGCGGGCTGACGCAATTCGGGGTTAATATTTGCCGGATAGAACCGGGGTCAGGCTCATCAATCCGTCATTGGCATCATAATGAAGATGAGTTCGTGCTGATGCTGTCAGGTGAAGCAGTGCTGATTGAGAATGATGGCGAAACTGTTTTGAAACCGGGCGATGCAGCTACATTCAAAGCCGGTGTTGCCAATGGCCATAACATCGTCAATCGCGGCACGGTGGACGCAGTGTTCTTGGAAGTTGGCACAAGAGCACCAACCGAAATTGCCGAATACCCCGACATTGATTTGCGCGCTGTTAAAGATGCCAGCGGTTACACATTCACGCATAAAGACGGCACGCCTTACTGAATTGAGCATCGGCTTCAAAGGAGCACATCATGGCTTACACCAATTTCACCGTTGAAACTGATGCTGACGGCATTGCGCTGGTCACATGGGATATGCCGGGCAAAAGCATGAACGTGTTCACGGTCGAAGTGATGCAGGAAATCGACGCCATCATCGACCATGTGGTGGCTGACGCCACTATTAAAGGCGTGGTGTTTACCTCCGGCAAAAAAGGCTCATTTTCGGGCGGTGCGGATTTGACCATGCTCAAAGCCATGTTCGATTTGTTTGAGGCTGAAAAAGCCAAAAACGAACAGCGCGCCATTGAATTGCTATTTGAAACAGCTGGCAAAATGGGCGGGCTGTTCCGCAAAATGGAAACCTGCGGCAAACCGTGGGTATCAGCCATTAACGGCACCTGTATGGGTGGCGCGCTAGAATTATCGCTCGCCTGCCATGGCCGTGTTGCCGCTGATGATGAGGCGGTAAAATTGGCTTTGCCTGAAGTCAAAGTCGGCATTTTCCCGGGCGCAGGCGGCACACAGCGTGTACCGCGTTTGGTCAACACGCAAGACGCGTTGCAGATGATGACAACTGGCTCCAGCCTGTCAGCTTCCAAGGCCAAAGGCCTTGGTCTGGTGCATGAAGTTGTGCCAGCCGATGAACTGATTACCGCAGCAAAGGCCATGATCAAAAATGGTTTGAAGCCTGTTCAACCTTGGGATGAAAAGGGCTTTAAAGCTCCCGGCGGCGCGGTTTATTCTGCTGCCGGTGCGCAGCTTTGGCCAGCGGCGTCTGCTATACTGCGCCGCGAAACTTCGATGAATTACCCGGGCGCACAGGCCATTTTGAAATGCGTCTATGAAGGCTTGCTGGTGCCGTTTGATACCGGCCTTAAAATTGAGCAGCGTTATTTCACGCAAGTCTTGCGCACCACTGAAGCGGGCATGATGATCCGCTCGCTGTTCATCTCGCTTCAGGAGCTCAACAAAGGCGCACGCCGTCCATCCGGCACGCTACCCACCAACTTGAAAAAAATCGGCGTGGTTGGCGCAGGCTTCATGGGCGCCGGCATTGCCTATGTCACGGCCAAAGCGGGCATTCCCGTGGTGTTGCTTGACCGCGATATGGACGCCGCCAACAAAGGCAAAGCCCATTCTGAAACGCTTGAAGCTGACGCCATAAAGAAGGGCCGCACCACCGCTGATAAGCGCGACACGCTTTTGGCCCTCATCACCCCATCGGCTGATTACGCTGATCTGGCGGATTGTGATCTGGTGATTGAAGCTGTGTTTGAAGATTCTGGCGTGAAAAAAGCGGTGACTGAAAGCGCCGAAGCTACAATGAAAAATGGCGCGGTGTTTGCTTCTAACACTTCAACCATTCCGATTTCTGATTTGGCCAAAAACTCGGTTCGCGCCAATGATTTTATCGGCATCCACTTTTTCTCGCCTGTTGATAAAATGATGCTGGTTGAAATCATCATGGGCAAGAAAACCGGCGATCAGGCTTTGGCTGTGGCGCTGGATTATGTGCGCGCCATCAAGAAAACGCCTATCGTTGTCAATGATACGCGCGGGTTCTACGTCAACCGCTGTGTGCTGAAATATATGTCGGAAGCCTATAATATGCTGATCGAAGGCGTGCCGCCGGTGATGATTGAGAACGCCGCCAAATTGGTGGGCATGCCGGTTGGGCCGCTGTCACTCAATGATGAAACCGCGATTGATCTCAGCCAGAAAATCTTAAAGCAAACGCTCAAAGACATGGGCCCGAAAACCATCGATCCGCGCCATATTGAGCTGGTCGATAAAATGGTCAATGACCATGGCCGCATGGGCCGCAAGAACGGCAAAGGCTTTTACGATTACCCCGCCAAGCCCGCCAAAAAACATATCTGGCCCGGCCTTAAAGACTTGTATCCGCAGCAGGCCGCACAAGATGTGGATGTTGCTGAATTGAAACGTCGCTTCCTGACGGTGATCGCGCTTGAAGCTGCCCGCGTGATGGAAGAAGGCATTGTCACCGATCCGCGCGAAGCCGATGTGGGTTCAATTCTGGCGTTTGGCTTTGCGCCATATACCGGCGGAACTTTGTCTTATATCGATGGCATGGGGGCAGCCGCCTTCGTGGCGCAAGCCAAAGCGTTGGAGAAGAAATATGGCGCGCAGTTCAAAGCACCGAAATTGCTTCTTGATATGGTCAAAGACGGCAGCAATTTTTACAGCCGCTTTGGTGCAGGCGCGGTTGCCAAAGCTGCGTGAGCGGAGGTCGAAAATCCCGCAAATAAAACCTTTGACTAACGAAATTTCAAGACCTTACCTGTTAGTCTTGTGAAAATAAAGGGGATACCTATGAGCCAACAACTTCGTCCAACAGCTGCTTTCGTCGGTGCATCATGGGGTGTGCTCCTAATTGGCGTCACGAGCTATCTGGTAGGCCTTTGGAACGCAAACATGCAGTTGAATGAGAAAGGCTATTATTTTACGCTGATCTTGTATGGCTTGTTTGCTGCTGTCTCTTTGCAAAAAACCGTACGCGATAAGATCGAAAACATTCCGGTTACCAATATTTACTACGGTCTTTGCTGGGTAGCACTCGGCTCTGCAGTCCTGCTCCTTACCGTAGGCCTTTGGAATGCCACAATGCTGCTGAGCGAAAAAGGCTTTTTTGCAATGTCTTATTTGGTGAGCGGTTTTGCAGCAGTTGCCGTACAAAAGAACATTCGTGATCTGGCAACACTTGGGCCACTACCCAGCGTGATTGAAGCCGAAAACGCTGAATAGGCAGCATCACAAGCAAAAGCTGTTTTGCACTAGACAAGCGCAAGTTCTGACATTATTCCTAGACCGGAATAACATCCTCTGTACCGAAATGGCATTTGCGCATGCTGTCACATGGTTCTGTCTGGGCTGCGATCGACCGGCTGGCTGATGCCCGCGGTCTGTCGGTATCTGCTCTTGCCAAAGCGGCGGGGCTTGACCCGACCGCTTTTAACAAATCGAAACGATTAGGACCGGATGGCCGCCCGCGTTGGCCATCGACTGAATCGCTGGCTAAAATTTTTGATGCAGCCAACGCTGATGTCCGCGAGTTTTTTGGGGTTGCTGAAACTGCCCCCTCTAAAAACGCCCCGCCCCGCGCCGTGCCGTTGATTGGTCTGGCGCAGGCGGGTTCGGGCGGTTTTTTCGGCGATAATGGTTTGCCGCAGGGGGAAGCATGGGATGCTGTCACGTTTCCTGCTGCCGACACCAAAGAGATTTTTGCCATCGAGGTGCAAGGCTCGTCGATGCTGCCTCTGTACCGCGATGGCGACACGCTGATCGTGGAACCCGGCGCCGAAGTGCGCAAAGGCGACCGCGTGGTCGTCAAAACCAAAGACGGCGAAGTGCTTGCCAAACTCTTGGCGCGCAAAACCACAAAGCAGGTTGAGCTGTTGTCGCTTAACTCTGAACACCCCAACCGCCAATTTGAAATGGCAGATGTTGAGTGGATTGCCCGCATCATCTGGGCCAGCCAGTAGGCCATGCGCTGGGCAAGACTGTTCTTGCCGCTATTTGTAATCGGGTCAGCCGGCGCGGGCATTATCGCCCTTATGCTCGCACCTGCGCCGGAAGTTGCACCTGTTGCAGTTTCTGCAAATCCCTCTGTAACTGTTGCGCCTGCCAAACCTCTCGAAGAAAATACCGCACGCGATGTGGGCGGCGGAGCTGTTCCAACGCCGATTGTTCCGGATGCGCCATTGGAACGTATTGCGCCAGCACCCATTTTAAAACCGCTGGAAGCATTTGGCCCGCCAATGCCGCCGTTGGGTAAAGAGGAGCCATTTTTACTGTTTCAACCTATCGTTGAAAACGCTGGAACGCTGGTCGCTGAGGGCCGCATAATAATGCTTGCAAGCGTGTTGCCGGTCGAAGCCAGCCGCATGTGCACCGGCGCAAATAATGCACAATGGCCTTGCGGCAAAAAGGCCCGCACTGCGTTTCGAGCATTGGTGCGCGGCCGGGCGATTTCTTGCCAGCTCATAGATCAACAAAAAACAGCAATTGAAACTGAATGCTTAGTCGGCAAAGAAAATTTGGGTGATTGGCTGGTAGAACAAGGTTGGGCGGAGGCTAAGCCCGGATCAGATTTGGAAAGTCTCGGCCAAGCTGCCAAACTGATGGGCCGCGGGATTTACGGGACAGGGAGTTAGTGCGTGGTTCGAGGCTTGCAATTGCTTCGCAATTTACGCTCCTCACCATGGGGATATTCTGCCATTTAAGGACCAGCAGCATCACTCAACTCCCTCATGATGAGGGGAGAGATTGAGCAAAGCGAAATCGAGCCTCGAACCACACAACTTACTGCCAATCAAGCCGCTTTTGCCAACTCACCCCTCAGCGCCCGCGCAATCAGCGCCCGTGTGTTCCCAATGCCATAAAGCTGAACAAAAGAGCCAAAGCGCGGGCCTTTTTCAGCGGCCAGCAAAATTTGATACAGCATCTGGAAAAACGCGCCCGTCACTGCTGCCTGACCATGCTCATTGGTTTTCACCGGATCGCGGTAGCGCTCAAAACCGCGCGCAACCACAAGGCAATGGTTCTGAATAGTTTCAGCATCGGCATCTTCGGGCAGGCCAGCCAGCATAGCGTCGAGCGCTTTGAGCGTTTCAAGCTCAACTTCATCAGCAGCGCGATAGATTTTCGCCTTACTCAAATAAATCTCATTATAGGCCACTGCATAACCCGCCAGCGCATCCAGTTTCGGGTGCGTTGCAGGCGATAATTCCGCGCCTAAACGCTTCATAAAGCCCCACAACATTTCTTTGCTGTTGGCATTTGACGCGCTGGCCAGATTGACGAGCATCGCAAACGATATCGGTGTGCCATCCATCGGCGGCCGGCCGGCATGAATATGCCAAACCGGATTTTCGAGGCGCTGGGCACTGTCCTGCTTAGCGTAACCAGCATCCAGTTGATAATACTCATCAATCGCGCGCGGGATAACCTCTTGATAGAGTTTTTTCGCAGTACGCGGTTTTTGGAACATGAACAGCGCCAAACTTTCGGTCGGCCCCACTTTCAACCAATCATCAATCGTCAGGCCGTTGCCTTTTGATTTTGAAATCTTCTGGCCTTCTTCATCCAAGAATAATTCATAGACAAAATGTTCCGGCGCGCGACCGCCAAGCAGATCGCAAATCGCGTCATAGATTTTAGCGTTCGCCATATGGTCCTTGCCGAACATCTCAAAATCAACGCCAAGCGCTGCCCAGCGCATGCCAAAGTCAGGTTTCCACTGCAGCTTCACCTTGCTGCCGGTGACAGGCAAGGTTGCATCGCGCCCGTCTTCATCCTCAAAAGTGATGGTGCCGTTTTTAGCGTCAATCTCTTTCATCGGCACATAAAGAACGCGGCCTGAGATGGGTGAGATTGGCAAAAACGGCGAATAGGTTTCTTGCCTGACTTCGCCCAGCGTCGGCAGCATCACATCCATAATGGCTTGATACCGCTCAAGCGCGCGCAGCAGCATCGTGTCGAACTTGCCTTGCTTGTAATAGTCGGTTGCAGACGCAAACTCATAATCAAAGCCGAATGTGTCGAGAAACCGCCGCAGCATCGCATTATTATGGTGGCCAAAACTTGGGTATTCCGGCCCGAAAGGGGAGGGCACAACGGTTAAAGGGCGGTGCAGATTTTCAATCAATAATTCCTGATTGGGCACGTTTTCCGGCACTTTGCGCATGCCATCCATATCGTCGGAAAAGCAGAGGAGCTTGGTTTTAACGC
>JANMFT010000021.1:0-2817 GCA_031374255.1 Limoniibacter sp.
TTGCGCACTGAAACGATCATATTTTTGAGCTTGTTGCTCGCGCTTTTATTTATAGCCGCCTATTTTGCGCGGCAATGGTGGCGCAAATTCTACAGCGTAACAATCTATGATTATCAGACCGGTCTTCGCTATAAAAATGGCTTGCTTGAAGGCACAGTTGGAGCGGGGCGCTATCGCGTGTATGAGCCGACAAGTTCGATCAGCGTGGTCGATATACGCCCGACAATGCTGACTTTGTCCGGGCAGGATATCATGACCAAAGACAATGTGAACTTAAAGGTTTCATTGACCTTGACGTTCAATATTGCCGACGCGGTTTTGGCTACGCACACGAATGGCAGTGCTCACGGTATTCTTTACGACAATGCACAAATTGCGCTGCGCGACGCTGTTGCCTCCCGCACCTTTGATGATGTGCTGGCCAAACGCCGCGAAATAGATGCCGAGATTTTAGCACGCGTCACGGAAGAGGCCAAAGCCATCGGCTTTAACCTGACCAAGCTTGCAATCCGCGATGTGATCTTGCCGCCCAATTTGAAAAAGGCTTTTGCAGGCGTGATGGAAGCGCAGAAAGAGGCCCAACGCAAAATCGAGGAAGCACGCGGCGAACATGCGGTTTTACGCAATTTGGCCAATGCGGCTCAATTGTTTCAGCAAAACCCGATGCTGTATCAAACACGGCTTTTGCAGGCGCTATCGAGCGGCAATAATAGCGTGGTGCTGAATGTGGATGGTGCAAGTGTTGCGGCAAAAACCGTGAAGCCAAAACCGGCTGCCAAAAGCTGATCAATCAAAACCTATCGATTGCAGTTTGCTGCCGTTGCGTTTGAGCCAAGCCCGGCAATTATCGCTATCAGGGCAAAGCTTGCCGCACAGCGCCCAGAACTTGGGGCCGTGATTCATCTCCGTCAAATGCGCCACCTCATGGGCGACGAGATAGGCAATCACTTTTGGCGGAGCCATCATAATGCGCCATGAGAACGACAAATTACCATCCGACGAGCACGAGCCCCAGCGGCTCGTGGTATCTTTGAAGCGTATGGATTTAACGCGGCGGCCTGTGTCGGCGGCGAGTTTTAAGGCCATCGGTTCAATAGTAGCTTTGGCCTCTTTCTTGAGATGATCGGCGACACGGCGGGCAATGGCGGCCTCTTGGCCATGAATATGGATTTCTGGGCCAGCTTCAGTTGTGATGATCGTGTTTGTGCCGCGCCCGGGCCGGTGCACAATTTTATGGGCCACGCCTTTGATGGGCACTTTAACGCCCACGCGTAAATTAGGCCGTGTTGGATAGGCTTCCAGTTTTTCGCCGAGCCAGCCCATATGGCGGCTGATAAACTCCATAATTTCAACTTCGCGCACATGGTTTGGCGCAGTAATTTTGGCCGCATCGCCATTGCGCCCGATACGCAACGTGAGGCGGTTGGCGCGGGCACTGCGCACCACATTCAGCGCAACAGAACGGCTGCCGACCTCTAAGGTTTCAGGCAGCAGATTCTCAATTTTTGGGGCGCGCAAAAAACCGAACATAGAATGCTGATAGCTGATTCTGGTTCAAAAACGAAAACGCCGGACGGGAGGGTACGTCCGGCGCTCTTTCAGATGAAAGCGTTTCAGGCGAACCCTACTCGTCTTTTACATCCGGTACGGTTCTGGTTTTAGGCGGCTGAATCGCGTGTAGTTTCTCTTGCAGCCATGAAGCGGTCGAATTCTTCTTTGTCTTTGGCACGACGGAGTTCGCGGGCGTAACTGTCAAATTCTTCGCGCATGGCATCAAGCTTGCGGCGCTCTTCTGCCAAACGGTTCAATTCACCGTCGCGCCAATCATCAAACGCAACATTGCCGGTGGCATTAAAGCCATGGCGATGAGATTTGGCTTCGCGATACCATTTGGAACCGGTGCCGGAACCCATTTTTGAGTTCACGGCCTCGCGCAATGACCCGCCATTGTCGCGCCATGCATGAAAGCGCTCACCCCAAATAATATAAGCGAGCATCGCCAAACCGGCCGGTGCAAACACGATAAAGCCACCAACCATCAAGGCGATTGTCGCGGGCGTCCAAGCTGGACGGATGAGGGGCAATGAATGCGAACGATAGGTGGAAGTCGTCATAAAACTGTCCTTTCAAAAAGACATCGTGGCGGCGTCACTAACCGCTTGGAGATTACGTGGTGATTGAAAACGGGCGATTCAAGAAACAGTTTTAACTATTCTTTAAGAGGCTGAAATCGCTGCTATTTTTGAGCAATGAAGTGTGCCGCAAGGCCAGCGGCCAAGCCCCAAAAAGCAGCCCCAACACCAAAAACCACAATTCCCGATGCGGTGACAGTGAGCGTGACAATAGCAGGAAAGCGCGTTGCCTCGTCTTTCATGGCGAGCGTAATCGCCCCCATCAGCGGTGTCAGCAATGCCAATCCGGCCACCATGATGATCAAAGCGAAAGGCACAGCCGAAATCAAACCGGTGATTGACGCGCCGAACAAAGCAAACAGGAAATAGCAGGCCGCATAAAAGATGCCGGTAATCCAGCGTTTGTCTTTGTCTGGATGTGCTTGCGGCTCAATGCATATGGCTGCCGTGATGGCGGATAAATTGGTGGTGGAAGCGCAAAACGGTGCGGTCAGCAATGAGATCAAGCCGGTAAAGCTGATCAAGCCGCCTGCTTTGGGCTGATAGCCATAGGTGTTGAGCACAGTCAACCCCGGCAAGTTTTGCGAGGCCATCGTCACCAGATAAAGCGGCACGCCGAGGCCGAGCATTACGGTCGGGTCAAAGCCCGGCATCACAAACTCAAAATGCGCAAAACCCAAGTTTG
>JANMFT010000031.1:0-5564 GCA_031374255.1 Limoniibacter sp.
TCACGGGTGAGGAACACGTCAGACGGTGATGGTTTCCAATGCAGCATATAATTGGTTTTACCGGCAGCATTGGCGAGTCGCGCCGCAATTTCAGCTTTCAAGCTCTCTTGTGTCCAATGATCATTAAATCGAATATTAAAACTTGCCTCAGCATTGGCGGCAATCACGTTTGAAGCCGCGTTACCCATATCAATCGTGGTCACTTCGAGGTTGCTCGGCTGGAAATCTACACTGCCTTGGTCCAGTGATGTTGCCATCAATGCTGCACACAATGTCACAATACCACGCGCGGGATTTTCGGCCAAATGCGGGTAGGCAACATGGCCTTGCTTGCCGTGAACGGTGATCAGGCCCGACACTGAACCGCGCCGCCCGATTTTGATCATATCGCCAATGGCTTCAGGGTTTGTCGGCTCACCCACCAAGGCTGCATCCCAATGTTCACCTTTTTGTTTGGCCCATTCCAGCAGCTTTACTGTGCCGTTGATGGCGGGGCCTTCCTCATCACCGGTGATGAGGAGAGAAACTGAACCAGGCAGTTTAATGCCTTTAGCCTCAATCTGCGCCAGCGCCGCAATGAAGCAGGCAATGCCACCCTTCATATCAACAGCGCCGCGGCCATATAGCATACCGTTTTCAATCGTGCCGGAAAACGGTCCGTGAGTCCATTTGGCAGCATCTCCTGTCGTCACGACATCGGTATGCCCTGCGAACATCAGATGCGGGCCGCCTGTCCCGCACCGCGCATAGAGGTTTTCAATATCGGGCGTGTTTTGGTCGCTGAAAACCGGGCGGTCAATTTGAAATCCAAGCGGCGTCAAAACAGCCTGCAACACGCCAAGCGCACCGCCTTCAAGTGGCGTCACGGAATTACACTTGATCAAGGATTGCAGCAAAGCAGCAGGCGACATTTCACTCATGAAACGGCTCTTAGCCATTTTGCACCGCTTTGTCATGGGCCGATTGATCGGCGTGAAAATGGAACATCGAAGCCGGGAGAACTGAAATTTATGCCCGGCAACCGTTTTGTTGTTCACGCTTTCGAACAAAATAATACACGAATTTTTGAATGAATTCCTACGCCTCACAACAATGTGGCAAGCGCTGTCATTTTTGAACCCTGTTATCGTTGAGATAACGCTTGCGGCAGGTTCAATCGTGGCATTTCAAGGCCACAATTGCGTGAGTTGCATTAAAATTTTGTGATTTGAACTTGTAGTCAGCACTGCCCAACTTCAATCCATCGACGGACAATCCGCCGTGAACTGATCGGTGCTTCCTCCCAAGATCACCCTTCAACTTTTGAAACATAAAAGGATTATGACTATGAAAAAACTTCTTATTGCCGCCGCCGCTTTCGCTGCTCTTTCAGCCTCTGCATTTGCTCAAACAGCTGATGATTTTAGCGTACGTGCACCCGCTGCAGCGTCAGATCAAGCTGTAGCAACTGTCCAGGGCTCGGGCTCGGAAGAGGAGGTAGTTGTGCTTCCTGGAGATGGTGCGATTGATTATTCAACAACTCAATCCATCGCAGAAGAAGTTCCACTTGGCTTGCAGCTTCGCAATGCTGAAATACTCTACAACCGTTTCAACCGGTAATTCCGCCTAACTCGGCTGACTGCCGCGATTGAGACGACGTGATTAAAACCGGGTTTCTCAAACCCACTGCAAACACAATGCACCGTGAATTAATGCGGTGCATTGTTTTTAATCAGCCCATTGCCTACTCACGGCGCGTCCTGCCCACCGCGCTTGGTCGGCATATTCGACATCACGACCAGTGCAATGATCGACAGGCCCGGCACCAGCAAGACCAAAGCTGGCCACACCGGAAAACCTGCATCGCGCAAGCGCTTTACGCCAAGCAAAGTGACAGACACCGTCGAAAGTCCGGACGCCGTCATGCTGGCAAAAAACCAATAGGAATGCTCAGGCGTTTTTGGCGTTGCCGCCATAAACCCGCACAGACAGCCCAGTTCCAAGGACAGCCAAAACAGCCAGCCAAGCGTAAACTCATATTTGGCAATACGGCCAAGTGGGCCGAAGAAAAACGCGGTCATAGCTTTCCTTCAACCTTCCATAATTCGGCTCAATCACGCAGCAATTCATTGATCGCTGTTTTAGACCGCGTGCGTTCATCCACGCGCTTAACAATGACAGCGCAATACAAATTGGGTGCAGCCAAACCATTAGCCATCGGCTTATTGCCTGACGGCATGGAGCCGGCCACCACAACAGAATAAGGCGGCACTTCGCCCATGAAAATTTCTCCGGTGGCGCGGTCGACGATTTTGGTCGATTGGCCAATAAAAACGCCCATACCGAGCACAGAGCCCTCGCGCACGATGCAGCCCTCAACCACTTCGGAGCGCGCGCCGATGAAGCAATTATCCTCAATAATCGTCGGGCCTGCCTGCAATGGCTCGAGCACACCGCCAATACCCACGCCGCCAGACAAATGCACGTTCTTGCCGATCTGCGCGCATGAGCCAACAGTGGCCCAGCCATCGACCATTGAGCCTTCGTCGACATAGGCCCCTAGATTGACGAAAGACGGCATCAGCACCACGTTTTTGCCGATGAAGGCCGAACGGCGCACGATTGAACCGGGAACCGAGCGAATTCCTGCCGCACGATATTCTTTTTCACCCCAGCCTTTGAATTTTGATGGAATTTTGTCCCACCACATGGCGCCGCCATTGCCGCCTTCAATCAGAGCCATATCATTGAGCCGGAAAGATAAAAGCACCGCTTTTTTAAGCCACTGATGCACTGTCCAAACGCCATCGTTTCCACGTGATGCAACACGTACCTCACCCTTGTCGAGCATGGTCAGCGCAGTTTCAACGGCATCACGCACCTCGCCTTTGGTGGCAGCAGATATCGTGTCGCGCGCGTCAAACGCGGCGTCGATAGTGGCGGCGAGTGAGTTTAGATTTGCGGTGCTCATCAATGTTCCATTCAGACTGGCGGCAATGTAAGCGGCGGGTTAAAGAAAACAGCGCGAGGGGTCAATTGCGCATCCCACATGAAATAACTTCTGAAATATTTTCCAAGGACTAATCATGAACTCTAAAGCGCCGACGAGTTACACTCCGCTTGCAAATTCCGTTGCGGATGCCCGTGCCGTTGATAAAATGCCCGATACCCCGCAGACCCGCGCACCGGCTTATAAATTAGCGTTTCGCGATGAGGAGTTTTTAAAGCGCCGCGAACTTCGACCCGTCCGCATGCAGCTTGAACTTCTAAAGCCGGAAATGATGCTGGAAGAGCGCGGAATCAGGTCAACCATCGTGTTGTTTGGCGGTGCGCGCATTCCTGAACCCGGCACTGACCCTTGGGCCGCAAAAAATGAAACCCAGCGCAAAAATCTGATTGCCAATTCCAAATATTATGAAGAGGCCCGTAAATTTGCGCGGCTGATTTCTGAATATTCGGCGACAAGTCGCTACACCGAATTTGTGGTCGTTACCGGCGGCGGGCCGGGCGTAATGGAGGCGGGTAACCGTGGTGCTAGCGATGTCGGTGCTCCGTCGATCGGCCTTAACATTGTGCTGCCGCATGAGCAGGCGCCCAATGCCTATGTCACACCGGAATTGTGCTTCAACTTCCATTATTTTGCGTTGCGCAAAATGCATTTCATCATGCGCGCCAAAGCCGTTGCGGTGTTTCCTGGCGGGTTTGGCACCATGGACGAAGTGTTTGAAACGCTGACGCTTATTCAAACCGGACGCATGGAGCGGGTACCGGTGATACTATTTGGCAAGAATTTTTGGCGTCAGGCTGTCAATGTGCAGTTTTTGGTGGATCAGGGCGTAATTGGTCCAAAGGATGCCGCGTTGATTACTTTTGTTGACACGGCTGAAGAGGCTTGGGCGGAGATCATGGCGTTTTATGCCGATGAGATGAAAGTGTAATCATCAGTCACAACATTTCGTCATTGCCCGACTTGATCGGGCAATGACTAATTGGGTTAGTTTCGCTGAAGTGGAAACGAGTAGGCTTTTTGTCTCACCTGCGGCAATCGGGCTGGTCGTGGTTAAGCCATATTCAGGTTACACATCACGTAACTCGAAACAGGTATATTTTCATGTCATTGCGTCAGTTTGCTCTCTTTGCCGCCGTTATTTTTGCCGTGCCTGCCAACTCGTGTGAAATGCATGATGCAAAAGCACAAATTAGCACACCGGCAATTGATCTCATCAAAACTGCATCGATGACCATGACCGAACCGGTAATCTCAGGTGATCTCACTATCGCAGGTTATTGGGTCAAGGCCATGCTCCCCGGCCAGCCGGTGGCAGGTGGTTTTTTGAGCGTCACCAATAAGGGCACTGCCGACGATAAACTCGTGTCGGCTGCTTCGCCGAAATCGGGCCGCATAGAACTTCATGAAATGGCGATGAAGGGCGATGTTATGGAAATGCGCGCCATTAAGGGTGGTATCGCAATACCTGCAGGTGCCACGGTTGAATTGGCCCCGGGTGGCCTTCACGTGATGTTCTTTGATGTCACCGAAACCTTCAAAGATGGTGACATGGTGCCGGTGACTTTGACGTTTGAAAAAGCCGGGGCAGTGGAGTTGATGTTGCCAGTCATTGCGAAAGCCATGAGTCACTAAAACCAACATGGCGAAAGCCATGAAGCACTAAGCTAAAAACCGGATTCCTTTTGGATCGGGTTTATGCCATAGGGCGGCGGTGAACGCGAAAACTTCTGAACATTTGATCGATACCGATGCCCTGCAAGCGCAATTGACTGTGCTTGCCGCGCAATATGGCGACAGTCTTAAAGACGGCGATGGCCGCAAAGCCCTTATTGATCTGTTTAAATCCACACTCAAGCAAGGTTTTGCCCACGCTCACGAGACGCTTAACGCCGATGGCAAAGGCCTTAAATGCGCTGAACGAATCAGCCACATGATGGACGGCATGATTGTGGCTTTGGCTACGCTGGCACGCGATCATGTGTTTCGCGGCGGGCCAGGCTGGGAGCGCGCGCCGGCAATATTGGCGGTTGGCGGTTATGGCCGCGGCACGCTCGCGCCGTTTTCTGATATTGATCTTTTGTTTCTGGTGCCTGCCACCGGCGATGTCACCGCCACAAAATTCGTTGAGTTTATTCTCTACATTTTGTGGGACTCTGGCCTGAAAGTTGGCCATGCCACCCGCACAATTGCTGAATGCGTGAAGCTGTCGCGCAGCGATACGACAATTTGCACGACCTTGCTCGAAGCCCGCCGCGTTTGGGGCAATACCAAACTGGCTGCTGAACTTGAGACCGCGTTTGCGAGCCAAGTCATGGCGGGCACGGCGGCAAGTTATATTGAAGCCAAACTCTTGGAGCGTGATGAACGCCATAAACGTTCGGGCGATACGCGTTATTTGGTTGAGCCAAACATCAAAGAGGGCAAAGGCGGCCTTCGTGATATCCAGACTTTATTCTGGATCACGAAATATTTCTATCACATTAAAGATGAGCGCGAGTTGGCCGATAAAGGCGTGCTTACCAAACGCGAACTCCAAACCTTGCGCAAAGCCAATGCGTTTTTATGGTCGGTCAGG
>JANMFT010000051.1:0-3938 GCA_031374255.1 Limoniibacter sp.
GAGTGGGCCAAGCGCTTCCCGTTTATCAATCGCGACATCATGCAATGGGGCGTCGTTTCACCGGAAGGCGGTGAACTGCATTGCATTAAAATCGCGCTCGGCCTTAAGAACTGGCTGCTCACGCATGGCGCTACCCTGCTCGAAAACACCGAAGTCACCGGCATTGATACTCAAAGCGCAACAATAACGATTGCTGGTGGCAGTTCATTATCCGCAGACCGTGTGGTGGTCGCTGCCGGCGGCTGGACACCTGATCTCATTCCGCAAATGCACGAACAATTGACTATTTATCGAACCGCCGTGGTTTACATGAATCCACCCGCACACCATGCGGTGGCTTGGAAAAAGTCGCCGGTGATTTTGGATATTGGCGGCAAAATAGAAGGTTATGTGCTGCCACCAAGCGGCGGCGCAGGGCTGAAGTTTGGTTCAACCCAACATAGACGCAAGGCTGAAAACGCAGACACAGGCCGCGTCGCCCGCGAAAATGAAGGCCAAGAAATGCTGGGCTATTTTAAGGGCGTGTTGCACGATTTGGATCAATACCAGCCGCTGGATGTTGTGACCTGTGCTTACACATTCACACACGACGAAAACTTCACCGCCGAACAACTGAGCCGCACTCTGGTGGTTTCCGCATGTTCCGGCCATGGCTATAAATTCGGCTCAGCGGTGGGCATCCGTGCGGCTGATGCTGTTGAAACGGGAGATGTGGATGGGTTCAAGCGGTGGCTGGCCCCGGCAAGGTATGGGTGAACCGAAAGCTCGATATTTAGCTATTTAATGAACTGCGAAAGTTGAAAAACTCGAATACTGTCATTTGTTTTGAAACGTAAGTCATTGGTTAAAAATCCATCGCACTTCACCATTATGGAGGTAGCCAGATGGATGGAATCTATAGTTTTGAGGCGATATTCAGCGCCAAGCCTTGCTGCTTCAATGCATATTTCCAACTGCATCGGAACTAGATTTAAGAAATTTGGATCGCTGATGACATCAAGATAGCGTTGTACCAACGTTTGATTCCCGTACCGAAATGCTCCGCCCAAGCATTCAGTTAAAGTTAGCTCGCTGGTATAAACGCGAATTCTGTTATCCTGTACGATTTCAAAGGCGGCCAAAACTGACTTACGAAATGATGGGCTTTCTTCGAACAAATAAATCAAAATGTTGGCATCGACATAGAGTTTTTGAATACCAGCTAAGCTTTCAATCATCGCCGCGCATTTCGCGGATCAATGCATCGATTTCTTTTGCACTTCGGGTTCGACCGAGAATTTCGGCCCCGATGCCCTGATAACGTAATGCTAAATCATAAACGCCGGGCGCGTTTTTTTTGAGTTCATTCTTCTCAACGTCATCCAAATGCTTTTCCAACGCCGCTATTGTTACAAACGCCCGCGAACGCTGTGTGCGTGCAGCCACCTTTTCAAGTCGTGTTTTAAGTTCGTTTGGCACGCGCAATGAAAGTGTTACACTTGGTGCAGTTGGCATTTTCAACATCCCTTTCGACTTATCTAAATACAATGTAGTGCTTTGTCGTGCATTGTCAATTTACCCTCTTCTCACGCACCCCCTTGTCGCCACCCCTGCTCACGACCTATTTATCAGTAGTGTTTGAAACTATGGCCAAAGCGATTCGCACCCGAAATCGTAAAAGACCAAAAATTTGGCCCCCGAAAGGACAATTCCATGAGAGACCCGATCGACACCTACATGAACCTTGTTCCAATGGTTGTCGAACAGACCAACCGCGGCGAGCGCGCTTATGATATTTTTTCGCGCCTCTTAAAAGAACGCATCATTTTCATCACCGGCGGTATTGAAGATGGCATGTCGACATTGGTTTGTGCGCAGCTCTTGTTCTTGGAATCAGAGAACCCGAAAAAAGAAATCAACATGTATATCAACTCGCCAGGCGGCGTGGTGACATCCGGCATGGCGATTTATGACACCATGCAGTTTATCAAACCTCCGGTTGCAACCTTATGCATGGGGCAGGCGGCCTCCATGGGTTCACTGCTGTTGGCGGCAGGCCATAAAGACATGCGCTTTGCGCTGCCAAATGCCCGCGTTATGGTGCACCAGCCTTCCGGCGGCGCGCAGGGACAGGTGACGGACATTCTCATCCAAGCGCGCGAAATTGAAAATATGAAGCGCCGGCTAAATCAGATCTATGTTCACCATACAGGCAAAACCTATGAAGAGATCGAAGCCGGTCTTGAGCGTGATAATTTCATGACAGCCGAAGCAGCTAAAGACTGGGGCTTGATCGATAAGGTGATTGCATCGCGTGAAGCTATTGAACCCAAAGACGGCGCCAAGTCTTGAGACTTGATTTATTCACTGCTGCCATTACGCAGCATTCTTCAACCTTGCGGAATATTACAGAGCAAGAATGTGATGTTTTTAACACGATTTTTTCAGCTTTCCGGCCTTTCAGCCGGTTATGCTTAATCATTCGTTGATTTTTCGCGCGATACCTTCACATAACGGGGTTCTGTTTGTTTAGAGTTTTCGCGTTCCTATGGGCCAGTCGGGCTTAACCACGTTCGCCCGGCAAGAATAAAGGTTGTTTGCATGCGCATGCGGCACCTTGATGGAAGGAATAAACGATGAGCAAAATCAATAATGGCTCAAGCGGTGATACCAAGAATACGCTGTATTGCTCGTTTTGCGGCAAAAGCCAGCACGAAGTGCGTAAGCTGATCGCAGGACCGACCGTGTTCATCTGTGATGAATGCGTCGAGCTTTGTATGGATATCATCCGCGAAGAAAACAAATCATCGCTGATTAAATCCGATGAAGGCGTCCCTTCGCCGCAAAGCATTATGGATGTGCTTGACGATTATGTGATTGGCCAGAAACACGCCAAGCGCGTAATGGCAGTTGCCGTACACAATCATTACAAACGCCTTGCCCATGCTCAAAAGAACAATGATGTTGAACTCGCAAAATCAAATATTCTATTGATCGGCCCGACCGGCACCGGCAAGACTTTGCTGGCGCAAACTTTGGCCCGCATCATTGACGTGCCGTTCACAATGTCTGACGCCACCACGCTTACCGAAGCAGGTTACGTAGGCGAGGATGTTGAGAACATTATTTTAAAATTGCTTCAAGCGGCTGATTACAACGTTGAACGCGCCCAGCGCGGCATCGTCTATATTGACGAGGTCGATAAAATTTCCCGCAAGTCTGACAATCCGTCGATCACGCGCGATGTTTCGGGCGAAGGCGTTCAGCAGGCTTTGCTCAAAATCATGGAAGGCACCGTTGCCTCCGTGCCGCCACAGGGCGGGCGTAAGCATCCGCAGCAGGAATTTTTGCAGGTTGATACAACCAATATCCTGTTCATTTGTGGCGGTGCGTTTGCAGGTCTTGAGCGGATCATTTCAGACCGTGGCCGCAAGACTTCAATCGGGTTCGCGGCGACTGTGGAAAGCCCTGAAGACCGCCGCACCGGCGATCTGTTCCGTCAGGTTGAGCCGGAAGATTTGTTGCGCTTTGGTTTGATACCTGAGTTCGTCGGCCGTCTGCCAATTTTGGCAACGCTCGAGGACTTGGATGATGAAGCGCTGATCAACATCTTGTCGCAGCCAAAAAACGCAATCTGCAAGCAATATCAGCGTCTGTTCGACATGGAAAATGTGGAACTGTCCTTCCACGAGGATGCATTGCGGGCGATTGCGAAAAAAGCCATCGAACGTAAAACTGGTGCGCGCGGACTGCGTTCCATTATGGAAAACATCCTGCTGGACACGATGTTTGAACTGCCAACGCTTGAGGGCGTGCAGGAAGTCGTTATCTCTGCGGAAGTCGTCAACGGCAAAGCCCGCCCGCTTTATATCTATGCCGAGCGCAAAGAAGGCAAAGGCGCGGGCGCAGCTTAAACTGATTACGGGTAGCGCTGTTAGTGCTGCCCCAGTTTTGTTTGG
>JANMFT010000084.1:0-4724 GCA_031374255.1 Limoniibacter sp.
TCAACAAACGCGTGAAACGGAGTTTGGTTCCAATAGTAACTGTCGTTACCAGCTTTTCAGATTGTGCCAGCCCTGTAGATAGTGAAATGCAATGCGCTTTAAAACGCTATTACGGCTAAGCGAATAGCAAATTTTCACCCCAATTGTTCCATCCACAATATCAAGCACGGCAGTGGCGGCAGCTACACTGATCGGATGTCCGGCATAGGTATAGCCATGGGAGAATGCGCCAACCTGATGGGAACATTCTTCCATCACAGACGCGATCTTTTTGCTGATAATGGCGGCTGACTGCGGGATATAAGCGGAAGTCAACTCTTGGTGATCAAATCGGGTTCAATGCCCTACATATGGCAACCAAACGGCCTGCCAATCCGCCCAAACCCGCACACAAATTCGGATAGAGTAACGCTTTTATGGCTTTGAACCTTCGGGCAAAATAACAGGCCTTGATAAAGTTACTTAGAAGATGGCTGAGCGGTTCAATGTCATCGTAATGATAGCGTTTGACGGTTGATCTTTGGTCATGAGGTTTATCCTTTCGACCTGGCCTTCGAACCTATGGTGTTTAATCTTTGTATGTCTGTGCTCGATATGATGGTATTCATAAAACCGGCGAAATATGTATTCAAAAGCTGAAGATTGCCGGTGCTGGTTGGTGAGCTGGATGCCGTTATCGGTGAGGTGAGCGACGTCACCGCATCAGATGCAGGCTATGAACTTGGCTCACAGCAATATTTACCCGCGCTAATGGAACCTTGGGGCAAGCCGCATTAAACAACTGTTTCGCCGCCATCAATCACCAATATTTGCCCTGTCATGTAGCTTGACCGGTCAGAAACCAGAAACAGCACGGCTTCGGCGATTTCTTCAACCTTTGCCCAGCGGCCCATCGGCACTTTTTCGCGCACATAGGCTTCAACCTTATCGCGCCCGCCCATTTGGGCAATGAACGGTGCATTGAACGGCGTATCGACCCAGCCCGGGCAAAGCGCGTTTACCCGCACGTTGTGTTTGGCATAATCGCCCGCCATTTGTTTTGTCATGGCAATCACGGCATGTTTGGTGGTGGTATAAGAAATCATCTCGCGGTCATAAAGCACGCCGGAACTTGATGACGTGTTGAGGATCACACCTGATTTTGCCGCAACCATATGTGGCATAACCAATTTTGCGCCCAGAAAATGCGCCCGCACATTAAGCGCCCAAGACTTATCAAAGCCTTCCAAACTCACCTGTTCCAAGTTGCCTTCAATTTGCGCGCCTGCATGATTGTGCAAAATATCGATGCGGCCATGGCGAGCGATAAATCCGTTAAACGCAGCTGCCATGGCGGCATCGTCGGTCAGGTCAAACACCATCGCTTCGGCACGGCCCCCTGCCCGTTCGATAATTTCAACGGATTGGCTTGCACCATCTGCATTGCGGTCGGCAACACCAACAATTGCGCCTTCGCGGGCGATAATTTCTGCTGCAGCCCTGCCTATACCGGAGCCTGCGCCAGTAACGATGGCCACGCGATTTTGCAAAATCATAGGTCGGTTCTCTCAAGCCAATAGCTGACAGCCTAATGCTTGCGGCCAATCATTAGCAAGCGTGCTGAAACAATCATTGACAGTGAACCCGTTGAAATCCAATCTGCAATTCAGGGGTTATCTCTATGGTCGATACCGGTTTGCCCAATCGCTGGCGGCGTTTTTCTGAGTGGGACGACCGACCGCTCCGGCGTGACAAATTTGCGCGCGAGGATGCGGCAAGCGGTTTTTCAGCTTTTCGCAGCCCTGCTGACCCAAAGCCCGGCGTCAGCGTTCAATCCGGCAAAATCGCCAGTATGGACGGCGTTTTGGCGCATGACTTTGACATGATCGATACGTTCATTGCCAACCACCATCTTGACCCATCAGTGACCGAAGAAGCGATGGCCATGGATTCGGTTTTGCTGGCGCGAATGTTGGTCGACATGCATGTGCCCCGCACTGAATTGGTGCGATTGGCACATGGCTGCACGCCTGCCAAACTGGCTGATGTTGTCGGGCGTTTATCTGCCCTCGAAATTGCGTTTGCTTATTCTAAAATGCGGGCGAGAAAAACGCCGGGCAATCAAGGCCACGTCACCAACGCTAAGGACGACCCGCTGCAATTGGCGGCAGATGCAGCCATTGCTGTTGCCTACGGTTTTGATGAGATTGAAACCACTATGCGCGTGTCACGCAATGCGTGGTCAAACGCGGTGGCCTGCGCAGTTGGTTCGGCTGTCGGGCGCGCGGGTGTGCTGTTTCAGTGCGCGTCCGAAGAGGCAGAAGAACTCCTGATCGGCATGGCCGGATTTACCTCATATGCTGAAACCGTGTCGGTTTACGGCACAGAAAAAAGTTTCACCGATGGCGATGACACGCCGTGGTCAAAAGGTTTTCTGGCTGCAGCTTACGCCTCGCGCGGCATAAAAATGCGCTGCACGTCCGGCGCCGGTTCTGAATTGTTGATGGGCTTTCATGAAGCCAAAAGTCTCCTGTATTTAGAGGCGCGATGCCTCTGTTTGCAGCGCGGTATGGGTGTCCAAGGCACACAAAACGGCGGCATTGATGGTGCGCCGGTGACAGCTTCGGTGCCTGGCGGCGTGCGCGAACTCATGGCTGAAAATCTGATTGCGGTTTGGCTCGATTTGGAATGTGCCAGCGGAAATGATGCCCGCACAACCGAAAGTGAAATCCGGATTGGCGCAAAAATTCTTCCTTATCTTATTGCCGGCTCAGATTTGATTTGCTCAGGGTTTGGCTCAATTCTGTCTTACGACAACTCATTTAACACCTCGCTTTTCAACGGCGAGGAGATGGAAGACTATCTGGTTTTGCAACGCGATTTTGAGGCTGATGGTGGTTTGACGCCGCTGCATGAGGATCGCGCTTTGGATGTGCGCCGCCGCGCGGTCGATGCGATTTGCGCGGTATTGGAAGAACTGGATTTAGCGTATCCAAGTGCTGACATGAAAAATTCAGTGATTGCCGCATCCGGCTCAAATGAAACCCGCAGCTTCACGCCCGGCGCGGTTGGGCCGATTTCGGACAGCATTAAAAACCGCGAGATTACAGTGATTGATGTGATCAAAGCGCTCGCCATACGCGGCTTTGAGAACGAGGCTGATAACCTCTTGATCGTTGTGAAACTGCGTATTTCCGGTGATTATTTGCAAACGTCAGCCTTGGTGCGGGACGGCAAAGTGTTGTCAGCGATCAACGACCCCAATATCTATTCCGGGCCCGGTAGCGGCTATACGATGAGTGAAGGCCGGAGGCTGGCTGTCAATAACATCCGCGATATTCTCGACCAAAACGAAGTGTTGCGCATGGAAGCCCGGTTTGAGACCGGTGAGGCGGCACGCATTGCCTATAGCACGATCGGCGTGGCGCAAATTGGTGCAGGCAAAGACGAGGTGGTGATTGGCATTAGCCCCGCATTTGGTGTGAAACTGTTCCAAACCACGGCGGGCCATAAACTGTCTGACGTGCTGCGCGTTATAGTTGATGCAATCGCGGCGCGCGGCCTTCGTGCCCGTGTGGTGCGGCTTTGCCATACGGCAGACACATCGTTTTTGGGCCTATCGGCAGCGCGGCTTTCAGGTTCAGGCATTGGGATTGGCATTCAAGCCAAAGGCACAGCGGTTATCCATTCAGCATCGCGATTGCCGCATAATAATCTGGAATTATTTTCCAATGCGCCAATTACCAAACTCGAACACTATGCCGGTTTTGGCCGCAACGCAGCAGCCTATGCACTGGGGGAAACGCCTGAACCGATTATGGTTCCAACCAATGGCGAATCCTTGGGTTCGCAATATCATGCGCGGGTGGCCATGATTTACGCCATTGAGACGGGCCTTGCTGTAGAAGGTGCTGCGCCGCAAGAAATCAATATCCAGTTTCTTGAAGGGGCTAGCACAGAAGGCGCGCGCCCATGAGTAAACTCACCATTGCCGACTATCCTCTCGCCAACACAAGGCCTGAACACATTTTTGGCAAGCGCGGTAAAGCGCTTGGCGATATTACTTTGGCCGCTGTTATGGCTGGCGATATCACGATGGCCGATTTGCAGATAACGCCCAAGGCGCTGCAAGATCAGGCTGAAATTGCTGATGATGCAAACCGCCCGACTTTGGCATTAAACCTAACCCGCGCTTCCGAGCTGGTTAGCGTGCCGCAGGATGTAATAATGTCGACTTATGAGTTGCTGAGGCCCGGACGCGCAAAAGAAAAACAGGAACTCGTCGAGCGCGCCCAGCTGTTGCGCACAGATTATAACGCCAATGCAATTGCGGATTTTATTTTGGAAGCGGCCGATATTTATGAAAAGCGCGGGCTTTTCAAATTCAGGTTTTAGGGAAATTAAATGAGCTGGAAAACCAATTACAGATCGATCTATTATGCCACCGCACCGGAACCCGAAACGCCGGTGCTCACCGCAGCAGATACCGCGCTGCTGATTATTGACGTGCAGAATACATATTTGGAGCGACAAGACCGCGACAGCCTGTCGCTGAAAGAACAAATTCAGTTTGATCGCTGGACGCCATTTCATCACCGTATGCACGGCCAACTCATTCCGCGCACAGCAGCGCTTTTATCCAAAGCCAGAGCCGCAAGTATCGAGTGTATTTTCGTGCGCATCGCCTGCCATACCAGAGATGGCCGCGACCGTTCACTGTCGCAGAAAATGCCCGGTTGGAATAA
>JANMFT010000096.1:0-2111 GCA_031374255.1 Limoniibacter sp.
CTTTTTTATGTTTCCAGCGCTCATCACGCTGATCGGGGTGTCATTTATGCCCGCACTCTGGATCAGGCGGATGGCAGTTTTGCTGTTTGCGGTATTTTTGGTGATGCTGTTTTTGACATTGTTTTTTGGAACAGAAATCAAGGGCTCAACGCGCTGGCTTTCGGTAGCCGGTATTTCCATTCAGCCGTCGGAGTTTTTAAAGCCGACATTTGTTGTGCTCTGCGCTTGGATGTTTTCTATCCGCGAAACCAAGCCCAATATTACGGGTAATTTTTTCGGCATAATGGCCTTTGCCGTCGTTGCGGTGATATTGTTGCTGCAACCTGATTTGGGCCAAACCATGCTTATAGGCCTTACTTGGGGTGTGATGTTTTTCATGGCCGGGCTTTCAATGATTTGGATTGTCGCTCTCTTTGGCATTGCCATTGGCGGCGGGTTTCTCGCATATCTGACGTTTGATCACGTCACACAGCGCATCGATAAGTTCCTCACCGGCAAGGGCGATAATATGCAGGTTGAAACCGCTATTCAGGCCATCCAAAATGGCGGCTGGCTTGGGCGCGGCCCCGGCGAGGGCACGGAAAAATGGCGTCTGCCAGACAGCCATACCGATTTTGTGTTTGCCGTGGCGGGTGAGGAATTTGGTATCATCGTTTGCGCGCTGATTGCTCTGGTGTTTGCCTTTATTGTGATGCGGGCGCTTAGTTTTGCATTCGCAGAAGAAGACGGTTTCAAGCGTCTGGCAGTAGCGGGACTTGGCGCTAATTTCGGCTTTCAAGCACTGATCAATATGGCAGTGAATTTGCACTTAATGCCGCCCAAAGGCATGACATTGCCATTTATTTCCTATGGCGGCTCATCGCTAACGGCAGTGGCTTTGGGCATGGGCATGATGCTGGCTCTATCGCGCAAAAAGCCCGACGCCTCAATTTCGTCGCGTCAACGACCGGTGTTCAACGAAGCGGCCTTAGCGTGATTGGATCGGCTTGAATTGATGCATACTAAAATCGCGTTTTTGTGTGCGGGCGGCACTGGCGGGCACTTGTTTCCCGCTGAGGCTCTGTCTGCCGAATTGACCAAACGCGGCTGGGTTACGCACTTGCTAACCGACACGCGCGCCGAGCGATTTATGTCGGGCTTTCCCGCTGACCGCACGCATCGCATACCATCGGCGACCATTGCAGGCGGCAATCCGGTTTCACTGGTCAAGTCTGTTTTTGCGCTTGCCAAGGGCACGCTTGCGGCCAGGGCTTTGGCAAAAAAACTCAAACCCGCCATTGTGATTGGCTTTGGCGGCTACCCGTCTTTGCCTCCGGTTACAGGCGGGCATTCGGCCGGCTTGCCAACCTTGGTTCATGAACAAAACGCCGTGCCGGGCAGGGCGAACCGACTGCTGGCACGGTTTGTGACTGGCATCGCCGGTGGCTTTTTGGATGACACAATTGGTGCATTTGCCAGCAAAACAATCACGACCGGTAACCCTATCCGCCCGCCAGTAATTGAGGCTTCAAAAATCCCGTTTGTTGCGCCTAAACCAGACGAACCGTTCCAGTTGTTGGTGTTCGGTGGCAGTCAAGGCGCGCAGTTTTTTTCAACCGCGATCCCTGCGGCGATAGCGCTTTTGCCAGAAAATTTGCGCAAACGTTTGGTTGTTACGCAGCAAGCGCGCGGAGAGGATATTGATTTGGCAAAAGCGGCGTATTCGGCACTTGGAATGACGCCCGAACTTGCCCCGTTTTTCAGTGATATGCCTGCGCGAATCGCAAAAGCACATTTTGTCATTTCGCGGTCTGGTGCTTCAACAGTGTCTGAAATCGCTGCGATTGGCAGGCCTGCTTTACTGGTGCCTTACCCGCATGCGCTTGATCATGACCAAGCTGCCAATGCCGCAAAGCTGGCGACAACCGGCGGCGTTGAAGTTGCAAAGCAAGAAACCCTCACATCCGAAAACATCGCTTCGCGTTTGGTTACAGCGATGAACAATCCAGCGGAATTAACCGAAAAGGCAAATGCGGCAAAATCTGCCGGGCGGCCCAATGCCGCCATATTGCTTGCTGATCTTGTGGAGGCTATGGCAGCGGGAACATCCGTCGCCCAATTTAAGGCTTCCA
>JANMFT010000103.1:0-17787 GCA_031374255.1 Limoniibacter sp.
GCGTCGCGAGTTGAAAGGTTCAACTGTCTCGGCCACGAAATGCTGGCAGCGAGTCGGACGATCCAACACAATGCGGCAGCGGGTGCAGAGCCCTGAGCGTTCTTCGGAAGATGCCTAACTTGAAACACAATTCCCAATACAGCTCGTTGCAGGCCAAGTCAGTCTCAGCATCAACCCAAGAGCCGCGTGCCACGGCGCGCCCTAACCACTTCATCGAGGGGACAGCCAAAAAGCTGCGCTTTTTGTCTGCCCCTCATGTCGAACGTTAGGCGTCGTGAACTATTCAATGTGCCGGTCCGAGCCACGGTCGCGGCTGCGAGGCCGTGGGTTCAATACACCACACTCCACCGCTCGTGCCAGTTCGAAGCTGGCGTCCGTCACTAGGAAGGCCACGGCGCTCCGACTCGCCTTGAAAGAATGCAAGTCCAGTGCTCGCGCTGAAGCGCGAGCAAGAGTAAATGTTGGTCAGTCAGTGGGGCCGCAGCCCTGGCGGGCAAGGAAGGCTGTCGGCACTCGCAAGGCTTCGGTAGCCCTGCCGCGAGGGCTGCAGCTAAAGTCAGGAAAAAAGTTCAAAGCGGTTGACGACAGCTTCGACATGATCGAAACCCTCTATGGCGTCGGGTATAAGTATAAAGAAGCCGCCTGACGCCGAAAATATCGGTTTGTAAGAACCGGTTTGCAAAAGTCGGTTTGGAACACAGGTGCTCAAAAAGGTTGATGACAGTTTTGGCAATGACAGCCTGCCGGTAGAAACGCCGCCAAGCACTACAAATGCTTTGCCCAAATCCAACATTTTGCGCAAAATTACGCGCCGCCTCCGCCGCCTCGGCACGCGGCTTTCGGGGCTGGTTTTTTCCAGTCTGCTGCGGCGTATTTTGATCTTGAATTTGGCAGCGCTTGTGGTGCTGCTGACCGGCATATTATACATGAACCAATTTCGCGAAGGGCTGATTGATGCCCGCGTCGAAAGCCTGATGACACAAGGTGAAATCATTGCCGGTGCGATTTCGGCTTCCGCCAGTGTTGATACGGATGCGCTTCGAATTGACCCTGAAAAGCTGTTTGAACTTCAGGCCGGGCAAAGCATTGCGCCGTCAATTGATACGCTTGATAGTGCGGAATTTCTGATCAACCCTGAGCGTGTCGCGCCGGTTTTGCGCCGCCTGATTTCGCCGACGCGCACCCGCGCCCGCGTCTATGACCGCGATGGCGAATTGATCCTTGATACACGCCATCTTTATTCCGGCGGGCAGGTGCTGCGCTATGACCTCGAGCCGTTAGATGGCGACCGACCCGGTATTTTCGAGCGGGCTTGGGCGGGCATTGTGGCGCTGTTTGATCGCTCAGATTTGCCGGTACATATTGAAAAGCCCGGTGAAAATGCATCCGTTTATTCTGAGGTTGTAGGCGCGCTGGAAGGTCAAACCGGCACTGTGGTTCGCATGTCGCCGGATAATGAGATCATTGTTTCAGTCGCCGTGCCGGTGCAACGCTACCGTGCTGTGCTCGGCGTGTTGCAGCTTTCCACGCAAGGCGCCGATATTGATAAGATCATTTTGGCAGAGCGCATGGCAGTGCTGCGCGTGTTCACAGTCGCATCGCTCGTGACATTATTGTTGTCGCTTCTGCTCGCATCAACAATTGCCACACCGCTTAAAAAACTTTCAGCAGCCGCAGTGCGCGTGAGGCGCGGCGTTACTGACCGCCAGCAAATCCCGGATTTTTCCGCACGGCGTGATGAGGTGGGGGATTTGTCGGTAGCTTTGGGCGCAATGACGGATTCGCTCTATGCCCGTATTGACGCCATCGAGCGTTTTGCCGCCGATGTGGCGCATGAACTTAAAAACCCGCTGACGTCCCTCAGAAGCGCGGTTGAAACCCTGCCTCTCGTTAAAAACGATTTGTCCCGCACACGGCTGATGGATGTGATCCAGCACGATGTGCGCCGTCTTGACCGCTTGATCAGCGATATATCCGATGCCTCGCGGCTTGATGCAGAACTTGGCCGCGATGATTTACAACCCTTGGACTTGGCAATGTTGGTGCGCGAGCATGTTGACGCTGTAAAAGCCGCGCCCGGGCGTGGGGCAGCATTTGCCATCACGCTTGCCATTGAAGGTTTTGCCAAAGACAAAGGCGCTAAAAACACGCTGGAAAGTGTGATGATCAATGGCCATGATTTGCGGCTTGGTCAGGTTATTCATAACCTCATCGACAATGCGCGCGGATTCATCCCTACGGATAATGGCTCAATTCTGATTACACTGACTCGCAAAATTGGCTTTGCTGAAGTTACGATTGAAGATAACGGCCCCGGCATCCGCGAAGACGCGTTTGAAAAAATCTTTCAGCGTTTTTATACTGACCGTCCGGGCATTGAAGCTTTCGGGCAAAATTCCGGTCTTGGCCTTTCTATAAGCCGCCAAATCATTGAGGCCCATGGCGGTACGCTCAAGGCACAAAATGCCACCAATGCAGCTAAAGATGTTACCGGCGCACGGTTCACCATCCGCCTTCCGTTGATTGACGCTACGCCGGTTCGCGGGAGAACGAGATGAGGCTTGCGCGGTGAATATTCATGCCACCGCCGTGGCACTTGGGGTGCTGGGTGTATTGATTGAAGGCCTGTCCGGCTCCGGTAAAACCAGTTTGGCCTTGGCAGCTATTGAAAAAATGCGAAGCCAAAACCATTTCGCAGCTCTTGTCGCAGATGATCAGTGTTTGATCGAAATTGCCAATGGCAGGCTGATTGCGACATGCCCGCCAGCATTGACCGGACTGGTTGAATTGCGCGGCCTTGGCGTTGTCGAGACAAGCACTTTGCAATTAGTGGTTGTTGATATTGTTGTCCGCCTTGTTGACGAGGTCAAGATTGAGCGTTTGCCGGAACCCAAATTTGTTACGCTTAATGGTGTCGAACTGCCGGTTTTTGAGCTCCCCTCGCGACAGATTGCCGTTTGTCTTCCGATTTTAATGCAAATAGTCAAAGACCGCCGCTTTTAAGCCGTGACTTTGTCGATATTTCACTTGTTTTTATGCAGAGTGCTGCCAAAAGTGCGGCCTCCAAAACGGGCAGGCGCATTCCAGCATGGCAGTCATAAAAGGCACACACCGATGATCGGAGTTGTGCTCGTTACACACGGGCGTATCGCGGAAGAGTTTCGCAAAGCCGTTATTCACGTTGTCGGTGAGCAGGAGGCAATGGTTGCCATCTGCATTGAAGCCGACGACGATATGCAACGTCGCCGTGACGATATTGTGAAGGCTGTCGCTGAAGTTGAGCGCGGGCAAGGGGTCATAATCCTCACGGATATGTTTGGTGGCACGCCGTCCAATTTGGCGATTTCGGTGATGGCTGCCGGTAAAATTGAGGTGCTCGCCGGTTTAAACTTGCCTATGTTGATAAAAATTGCGCGCGCGCGCGCAACCGGCGATATGGCCTCAACGCTGAAGGCCGGTCATGATGCGGGGCGCAAATATATCAATATTGCCAGTCAGGTTCTCTCCGGCCAATGAGTGATGCCAAAAACAGTCAATCCCTTACCCGTGAGATGCCGATTATCAATATGCGCGGTCTTCATGCGCGGGCTTCGGCCAAGTTTGTAAAAACTGTAGAGAGTTTCGAAGCCGAAGTTGCCGTATCTAAAGACGGCACCACGGTTGGCGGCACATCTATCATGGGTTTAATGATGCTCAATGCCGGCCCTGGTTCAAGCATTCATGTTGCAGCAAGCGGCCCGCAGGGAGCGGACGTTTTGGATGCGCTTGAGGCCCTGATTGCGGACCGCTTCCAAGAAGGCGAATGATCCTTCCTCTGTTTTACGACATAAAAAGACATAAACATTTCTTTATATCCCTGTTGGATTCGGGTGCTTGATCTGCTAGCAGATGCTCAATGGCATGTCGCAAGATGCGTGCTTGCCGGTTGATGCGGGGGTGGACCCCGGTTTTAAAGGGAGCGCCCCAATGGCCGCCACACATGATTACCACGTAAAAGATATGAGCCCCGAAACGGTTAAATGGGGCCGTACCGAAATTATGATTGCCGAAACCGAAATGCCCGGCCTGATGGCTTGCCGCGAAGAGTTCGGCGATACCAAGCCGCTCAAAGGGGCACGCATTACCGGCTCGCTCCATATGACCATTCAAACAGCGGTTCTGATTGAAACCTTGAAAGAACTCGGCGCAGATATTCGCTGGGCCTCTTGCAATATTTTCTCAACGCAAGACCACGCCGCCGCCGCGATTGCTGCTACCGGCACACCGGTTTTTGCCGTCAAAGGCGAGACACTCGAGGAATATTGGGATTACACTGACAAGATTTTCCAGTGGCCGGATGGCAAGCCAACCAATATGATTTTGGATGATGGCGGCGATGCCACCATGTATATTTTGATCGGTGCGCGCGCCGAGGCCGGTGAAAACGTTCTTGTAAACCCCGGCTCAGAAGAAGAAGAAGTGTTCTTCGCCCAGATTAAAAAGCGCTTAGCTGCAACGCCCGGCTTTTTCACCCGCCAGCGTGATGCCATCAAAGGCGTCACCGAAGAAACAACAACCGGCGTTGCCCGCCTCTATCAGTTGCAGAAAAAAGGTTATTTGCCTTTCCCGGCAATCAATGTGAACGACTCTGTCACCAAGTCGAAATTTGACAATAAATATGGTTGCAAAGAATCATTGGTTGATGGCATCCGCCGCGCCACTGACACCATGATGGCCGGTAAAGTAGCTGTAGTATGTGGCTATGGCGATGTCGGCAAAGGTTCTGCCGCATCACTTCAAGGCGCAGGCGCACGTGTTAAAGTGACAGAAATCGACCCGATCTGCGCATTGCAGGCCGCAATGGATGGTTTTGAAGTTGTCACGCTAGATGCCGCAGGGCCAACCGCCGATATCATTATCACAACCACCGGCAATAAAGACGTCATCACCATCGACAATATGCGTAAATTCAAAGACATGGCGATTGTCGGCAATATCGGCCATTTTGACAATGAAATTCAGGTCTCTGCGCTGCGCAATTTGAAATGGACCAATATCAAGCCACAGGTTGATTTGATCACATTTCCGGCAGGCAACCGTATGATTTTGTTGTCGGAAGGCCGCTTGCTCAATCTTGGCAATGGCACCGGCCATCCAAGCTTTGTGATGTCAGCCTCATTCACCAATCAGGTTCTGGCGCAAATTGAGCTTTGGGCGCATGGTGGAAAATATAAAAACGAAGTTTACGTTTTGCCGAAACATCTTGATGAAAAAGTTGCACGATTGCATCTGGCCAAGTTGAACGCTGAATTGACACGGCTTTCTGATGAGCAGGCTGATTATATTGGCGTGTCTCAATCAGGCCCGTTCAAATCAGAACACTACAAGTATTGATCATTTGATCAAATCCCTACTACATATAGAGGCCACGCAAAAAACTATTGCGTGGCTTTTTCTTTGTCAAAAATTGATGCCGTTTTGGCTTCACGGCGAATCGCACACATTGTATTGATGTGATTCGGGGCTTTTAGTTTGTTGCGTTTTTGACCGGTTGCCATTGAGGCGTCCGCCCTTCTCCCGTTGAGTTCATATCCGCTTGTTGATGTTCAAATAGGGTTAGGTCAGGCTTTTGAAGTCGAAGTGCGCACAAGTCGAAACACTTGTAACAATTTGCTTGGGCATATACCGGCACCGTAAATGCACGGCCGCCGCCACAACTGCTTTAACATCGTTATCAGCGTCGCCTGCCTTTGCCGCACCATTGACCGCTGCCAGCCTTGGCGCTCCTGAAATTATTCAATTGGCGATGTTTGTTGGATCAATGAGCGCGGCTCTGCTCGCAGCCACAGTCATGATCCGCATCCGCACTAAGCTCTCAAATGATAATATCAGTTTACGCGCCCGCCTTTCAGAACAATCAGGCACGTTGGAGCGTTATGAAATACTCGGTGATTTATCGGGTCAAATGGCTTTGGTTTGGGCGGGTGGCGACGAAAAGCCGGAACTTATAGGGGCACTTGGCACAGAGACAGGCGCGCCGGATAATCGCGCTACCGTTTTGGCTTTTCAACGCTGGCTGGCCGCTGACAGTGCGCTGAAAGTGCAAAGGGCGGTTGAAGATTTGCGTCAACACGGACGCTCTTTTTCAATGATAACCGAAACGCAAAACGGCACAGCTTTGGAGATCATTGGCAAGACATCCGGCAATCGCGCCATAGTTCGGTTTTTGGCGCTTAGTTTTTATCAAGCTGAAGCCGCCGCTCAGGAAGCCGCCACAAAAATACTGCGGGATGAACGCGATCAACTCCGCCGTCTTCTTCATGAAATGGAAGAACCGGCGTGGATACGGGGGGATGATGGTAAGCTGATTTGGGTCAACCAATCTTATGCCAGCGCTGTCGGCCACCAGGATGCAGCGACCACAATTGCAGCCCAAGCCGAACTCTTGGGCAGTGTCACACGCCGCCAAATCTCAGAAACGCAGCTCACTGGCGGCGCTTTTCGCGAAACGGTTTCAACTGTTGTTGGCCATGACCGGCGGCGCTATGCCGTTATTGATGTGCGTCAACCATCGGGCGGCGCCTTGGGTGTTGCGCTTGATGTTAGTGACACTGAAAATTTGCGCGCTGAAATCGGGCGCATAAACAAAAACCACGCTGAAACCCTTGATCAGCTTGCGACAGCCGTCGTCATTTTTGATCGCGATCAGCGGCTGACATTTTATAACCAGGCGTTTCAAAAACTATGGTCGCTTGACCCGGCCTTTCTTGCAAAACGCCCCAGCCACACACTTTTGCTGGATCGTTTGCGCACCGATGGCAGCTTGGAAGAAAAGCCGGATTGGCGCAATTTCAAAGATGAAATTCTCAGCACATACCGGGCGCTGGAAAATCATGAAGACCAATGGCATCTGCCGGATGGACGCATTGTGCGGGTTCTGTCCAATCCCAATCCGCATGGCGGTTTAACCCAAATATTTGAAAATCTGACCCAGCAAATAATTCTCGAGAGTGAGAATAAAACACTCTTGCAGGTGCGCCGCGAAACGCTGGATCATTTGATTGAAGCCGTCGCGGTATTTGCTACTGACGGGACGCTCAAACTCTTTAATCCGGCGTTTTCACAAATGTGGGGACTAGGTTCTTTGGCTTTGCGCGAAGGCACTCATATTAAATCAATTGCCGCAGCTGCGCAGCCGGTAAAAGGTGCTTCGCCATGGCAGGGCTTCATTGCAGAAGCCACAGGTGCCGACGATGCACGTAAAGCCAAAACCGGACGTATTGAATTTCCCGATAATACGGTTTTAGCCTATACTGTCAGCCACCTCCCCAATGGCCAGACCATGCTGACATTTGTGGATGTGACCGACAGCGTCAATGCCGAGCGCAATTTGAAGAGCAAAAATCAGGCGCTGGAAGATGCTGCCTTGGTTAAAAACCGTTTCGTCCACCATATGTCTTACGAACTCCGCTCGCCTTTAACATCAATCAAAGGCTTTGCTGAAATTCTCAAACTGGAGAAAAAAGACCGGCTTACTGAGCAGCAGGCTGAATATATCGGGCATATCCTGCGCTCATCAAATCAGCTGGAAATGCTGGTCAATGACGTTCTTGATCTGGCGACTATTGATGCTGATATGATGCAGCTGGTTTACGGACCTGTTGATATAAGCGAAACAATTGATGCGGCAGGTGCTCTCGTTGGTGAGCGGCTGCGCGAGCATAAACTGACACTAGCCGTTGAGGTTGCCGAAGACGCGGCTGCGATGGAAGGCGATGCAATGCGGCTCCGTCAAGTTTTGTTTAACTTGATTGACAATGCTGCCAATTATGCGCCGGAAGGTTCAACCATCACGGTTAAAGCTGAGAAAAAGGGCGAGAAAATTGCACTTTCTGTGCGTGACCACGGCCCGGGCATTCCAAACGAAGACTTGCAAACCATTCTAGAGCGTTTTGAACACAAATTGCGCGGTGGCCGCCGCCGTGGTGCTGGCATCGGGCTATCGATTGTTTCGAGCTTTGTGCGTCTGCATAAAGGCACTGTAGCCATAGACAGCGCCGCTGATCGCGGCACACTTGTCACTTGTCTTTTGCCCATTAAGGCTGCGGCAACCCGCCAAGATGCTGCGGAGTAGCGGGTTTGTCTGCGATAGAATTTAGCACAATCGCTGATCTAATTTTGGATGGCGAAGAAGCCACCAACCGCCTTGGTGCAGATCTGGCGCGGGCTGCAAAAATTGGCGATCTGATATTGCTTGACGGTGATTTGGGTGCGGGAAAATCCACGCTGGCGCGAGCCTTTTTGCGTGGGCTTTATGTTGATCCGGAGCTTGAAGTGCCAAGCCCCACTTACACACTTGTTCAGCATTACGAAGGGCCGGTTTTAGCGCTGCATACTGATCTATATCGCACAAAATCCGCCTCCGAAAGCGACGAGCTGGGCATGCACGAAGCGCTTGAAACGGGCATTGTTCTGGTGGAATGGCCAGAACGCGCACCGCATTTGTTTGATCAGGCGATACTCACTGTGCGTCTCACTGACATTGGCGACAAACGCCGCGTTACAATTTCAGCAAACCAAAGCGCTGCTCCCAGATACACACGGACACTTGCGATTCGTGAATTTTTAATACGTCAAGGATATCCAAACGCAGCGCGTAAAATGCTTTCGGGCGATGCTTCAACGCGCTCTTACGAAACCATTCATGACAGCAAATCAGCGCCGCTCATATTGATGAACGCGCCCAAAACGCCGGATGGCCCACCGATCCGGGATGGCCTGCCTTACAGCCGAATTGCGCATTTGGCCGAAAGTGTAACGCCGTTTGTGGCAATCGATACGGCTTTGCTTGATGCCGGTTTTTGCGCGCCGAAAATTCACGCCCAAGGTGTGGATCAGGGTCTGTTACTGATCGAAGACCTCGGCCGCGACACAATTTTGGATGATCAAGGCAAGCCTGTTCCTGAACGCTATCAAGCCTCCGGAGCCTTACTGGCTGATTTTCATCAGGTGAAATGGCCAAAGAGCATTTCCGTTGCCGAAGGCATTTCACATGAAGTCCCTGCCTATTCCCGCCACGCGCTGCTGATCGAAACGGAACTGTTCACCGATTGGTATTGGCCGGAGTTACGTGGCAACAACGCGCCAGAAAACGCAAAGGCTGAATGGCTGGAGGCGTGGAATGCGGTACTTGATTCAATAGTTCACACTGAGCGAAGCTTGGTTTTGCGCGATTATCATTCGCCCAATATCATCTGGCGGGATGATAAAACCGGCACGGATAAAATCGGTCTGATTGACTTTCAAGATGCCGTTTTTGGTCCTTCCGCCTACGATGTCGCCTCGCTTGCGCGCGATGCGCGGGTTGACATTTCAACTGAACTCGAAGCCTCAATTGTTGACGCCTATTGCGCCCGCCGCATAGAACTAGGGGTGTTTGACCGCGCTGGTTTTGATGCCGCGTTCGCCATTATGGCAGCGCAGCGTAATGCCAAAATATTAGGGATATTCCACCGCCTTAACCGGCGTGATGGCAAACCGGTTTACCTTAAACATCTGCCTCGCGTGGAAGAATATTTTGCCCGCAGCCTGACCGAACCCTCTATGGCCCCGGTCGCTGATATGCTTAAGCGCCACGGGTTTTCATTTCCGGGCTGGAACGTATGAGTGGCATTGATACAGCTATGGTGCTGGCAGCCGGGCTTGGATCGCGCCTCCGTCCGATCACAAACCTCACCCCCAAACCACTCGTCAAAGTCGCCGGGCGATCATTGCTGGATCGCGGGCTTGATCAATTAGTGCTGGCAGGCGTCACTAAAGCGGTAATCAATGTTTCACATTTGGGCGACCAGATTATTGACCACTGCGCATCGATCACAACTCCCAAAATGATTATTTCTGATGAGCGTTCCGGCCTTCTCGATTCGGCAGGCGGTATTGTCAAAGCTTTGCCGGATTTAGGGTCAAACCCATTCTACATTCTCAATGCAGATACGTTTTGGATTGATGCGCAGGGTGAAGCTTTGAGCAAACTTGCTGAACTCTTTGACGAAACAAAAATGGATATTGCTCTGCTTTTGGTTGGCCTTGAAAATGCCATCGGGCATTCCGGCTCAGGTGATTTCACTGTAACAGCAGACGGCAAGTTGGCCCGAGCAACCGGTGACGCCCGCGCCGCAGCACCAATTTATGCCGGCGCTGGCATTATTCATCCGCGCATTTTCAAAGGCGCAACGCCGACCGCACATTCACTTAATCTTTATTTTGACCGCGCAATTTTTGATGGCCGTCTTTATGGTTGCATGATGAACTGTCCGTGGGTGACGGTTGGCACGCCGCAAGGGCTTGCGGAAGCTGAAGCCGCCGTGCAGCATTTCAATCATTTTGCGTTTTGACCGAACGGTCAAAAAAAGCAGAAATGATCAACTTAGTTTTCTAGAGCATGCTTAGAACGATTAACCTGTTTCCACTTAATCGGGGCATGCTCTAGTGTCTGCGCGCGCCTGATTCTTCTCAATTCGAAAGTTGTCATGCCCGAACGGCTGCCCCACCTTTTCACGATTGAACCCGGTGATCCGTTTTTGCCGCGTCTGGCAAAGGCGTTGCTGGATGGCGTTTTAATCGCCGGTATTGACCGGACCAACAGCCCGCTGGCTTTGGCTGATGTCACGATTCTAGTGCCGACCCGCCGCGCGGCGCGGGCACTGCGCACCGTGTTTGCCGCAGAGCTTGGCGGCACGGGAGCCTTACTGCCAGACATCCGCCCGCTCGGTGAGTTTGATGACGACTCGTTTGAATTGCCGGAGCCGGACGCAACAACGGTTTTGCCTGCTATAAACCCATATCAGCGCTTGCTCGCGCTTGCGCCTTTGGTGGAAAGCTGGCGCAATTTGTTATCTCAAGCCGACACAAAGAACCTGTTTGCCAACGAAGCCATTGTTCTGCCTGCCTCGCGCGCCGACGCAGTGTGGTTGGCGCGCGAATTGGCAACGCTCATCGACGAAGCGGCGACTGAAGGCGCTGATTGGAAAAAACTTCTGAAGCTGGAAGAGACCCGCGACCTTGCCGAATGGTGGAAGCTCACCAATCAGTTTTTGAACATCGTCACCGAATATTGGCCCGAGGCGTTGGCTGAAATGGGTGCGGTTGACCCTTCCACCCACCGCAGTCAGATGATAGAAAATTACCGGCTAGGCCTGCTCCGCGGCAATGCGAATAAAGTGATTATTGCCGCCGGTTCGACCGGTTCCATTCCGGCAACAGCATTGCTGCTTGAAACAATCACGCATATGCCTCGTGGCGCCGTGGTGCTGCCGGGGCTGGATACAGCCAAGCAAAGCGTGATCAAGGGTCTCTACCCGCCAACTGGCAATGCCAGTGCAATTGGCCACCCGCAATATGGTCTGGCAAAATTACTGCATGGCATGAAGGTGGATGCTGCAATTGTTGAACCTTTGGGCGCCGCACCAGCAGTGCTTCATGCCCGCCGCCAGCTTGTATCGCTGGCTTTGCTGCCAGCTTCTGAAACGCATCTATGGGCAGGGAAAAAGTTTGAATCAGGTGTGCTCGACGGTGTATCGTTGATTGAACCTGCTAATGAGCGCGAAGAGGGTTTGGCGATTGCTGTGGCGCTGCGCCAAGCCATCGAAGACCCAAATGCGACCGCTGCTTTGGTAACGCCCGACCGCATGCTGGCGCGCCGCGTTGCAGCTGAGCTCAAACGTTTTGGCATCGTAGCAGATGATTCCGGCGGAACGGCATTGACTGCAACTTCGCCCGGCTCATTCCTGCTACGGTTGGTTGAGGCGCTCTATGATGCGGGCGATCCACTCGCGATTTTGGCTTTGATCAAACATCCATTGTTTTGCTTCGGACACCCGCGTTCTGCCATGCGGGATCTTGCCGAAAAATTTGAGTTGTATGTTTTGCGCGGGCGCAACGGCCGCCCGAAATTGGGTGCGCTGGCTGCAGAAGTAAAAGCTGCAAACATCGACCACTTGGAAGCCAGCCATACACCCCGCGCGCTCAAACTCGTCAGCCCTGATGACGTTGCAAAACTGACGGAATTTGCAGCGGCTTTTGATGACGCAATAACTCCGGCAGTGTTTGAGGGAGAAAAACCACTCGCTGAAATCCTCAAAAATCTGGTCGCCGTCTTGGAGCTTTCCGCTACCAATGCTGACGGCAGTTTTGAAAAACTCTATGCCGATGAGGCCGGGCAGAGTTTTGCCAATACGCTGAAATCTTTGATTGAAGCTGGTGCTGACTTTACGCTTGCTCCCCGCGAAGCGCCCGATGTTTTGCGTGCGTTATTGTCCGGCGAAGTCGTCAAGCCGCGCCCGGGTGGCCATGCCCGTGTGTTCATTTGGGGCGCGCTTGAAGCGCGTTTGCAAACAGTCGACACCGTCATTCTCGGCGGGCTGAATGAGGGCACGTGGCCGTCTGTGCCGGAGTCCGGGCCGTTTTTATCGCGCCTGATGCAACAGGAAATCGCGCTTGAACCCCCGGAGAGGCGTATTGGCCAATCTGCCCATGATTTTGAACAATTGCTGGGGCAAAAAAATGTCATCATCAGCCGCGCTTTGCGGAGCGGCGATGCCCCGTCAGAGCCTGCGCGCTGGCTGCAACGCATTATGGCGGTCGCAGGTGAAGATGAGATTGAAGACGTTAGAAAACGCGGGCAGACAATTCTGAATCAGGCTCGCCGGATTGATGTTTCGACAGGCGAAGAATTGATGAAACGCCCCGAACCCAAACCGCCTCTGGCCACGCGGCCAAAACACTATTCCGTCACAGACATCGAAACTTTGCGGCGTGACCCGTATGCGTCTTTTGCGAAGAAAATCCTGCAACTTTATCCGCTGGAGAATTTGATTGCTGACCCAGATGCGCGAGAACGTGGCATTCTGTTTCACGCTATTTTGCATGAGGCGACGCGGCAAAATCTTGATTACCGCTCAGAGTTTGCCGAAAACAGCCTCACCGACATTGCCAGTACATGTTTTGAAGAAGCCAAACTGCCGCCTGATATTTCAGCTTTGTGGTGGCCGCGTTTTACAGCCCTTATTCCGAAATTGGTTGAGTTTGAAGAGGCGCGCCAGCAAGCTTCAATCATTCGAAAAAGCGAATTGTCTTCAGATAAAATTCCGGTAGGCGCAACCGGCGTGACGCTCAGCGCACGAGCTGACCGTGTTGATGTGATGGGCAAACACCAAGCCGTGGTGATGGATTATAAGACCGGTGCGACGCCTTCGATTACCGATGCACGCAAACTCGATGCGCCGCAACTGGCGCTCGAAGTGGCATTGCTTTCAAAAGGCGCATTTGGTGATCTCGGTGAATTGAATATTCAGGATGCCCTGTTTGTGCGGCTTGGAAACAAAGGCGCTGTTGACCCGGAGAGACTGGAAGGTGGCAGGATGCCAAGACCGCCAACGGAACTCGGTGATGAGGCGTGGGCGCGGTTGGAGAAGCTGTTTTATTATTACGGGACCGAAACGAACGGCTATGTCTCCCGCGCTTATCCGGCCAAAAGCCGCGCAGCCGGTGACGCGCCCTTTGATCATTTGGCCCGTGTGTTTGAATGGTCGGCCACCGGCAGCGAAAGCGATGAAGACGATTCCGGCGAGGCTGAGGCATGAGCCGCGCCGACCTTGAAATCAGCAATGACGCGCGAGGCCGCCAACAACAGGCTGCGAAACCTAGTGACTGGGTTTGGGTCACTGCCAATGCCGGTTCCGGCAAAACCCATGTGCTGGCTGAACGCGTGATCCGGCTGCTCTTGGAGGGCGTTGAGCCGTCGCGGATCCTGTGCCTGACCTATACCAAGGTTGCTGCCGCCAACATGCGCTCACGCGTGTTCGATGGCTTAGCCAAATTTGCAATCGCCGATGATTTGGGCCTCAAAGCCAGCCTTGAAAAACTGGGTGCTACCCGCACGGGCGCAAAAGATTTAGAGAAGGCCCGCCGCCTGTTTGCCGAAGCACTGGAAACGCCGGGCGGCCTTAAAATTCAAACCATACATGCGTTTTGCGAAATGGTTCTGCGGCGCTTTCCGCTCGAAGCCAACATCGCCGGGCATTTTGAATTGCTGCAAGGCCAAGCCGAAACCGTGCTGATCGCCGAAGCCCGCGCGCGGCTGATTTTGAAGGCGTCAGATCATGCGAACCACTCCGAATTAGCCTCCGCTTTTTCACAAGTGTTTGCGGTGGCGGGTGAAGACGGTCTTGAAAAATTGGTGTCGTCCGCAATCAATCTGCGCGGTGAATTGGCAGGCTTTATCCCGCGCGCGATTGGCGAAAACCGTGATTGGCAACCTTTGTTTGAAAGCCTTGGTTTTGTTGGCGAAACCGAAGATACAATCGCAGCAACCATGTGGCCCGCTGGCGGTATGGACGATGTGGGTTTAAAGAAAATGCTGGATATTGCTGCCCGCGCCGCAGCGGCCAACTTCAATAATTACATCGCGCCAGATGCTCACGCAGCATTGGCAACTTCTGATCGCATCAAAAAAGCAGACTTGCTGGTCAAGGGTTTTCTAAAAGGCGACTGGACACCCTATGGCGAATCCTACGCTGCCCCGGCATCAATCAAGAAATTAGAACCTAATTCGTATGAAACCTATCTGGCCGCTGCCACGCATATCCAAACAGTCGCAGGCCGCCTTGCCGATTTCCGCCTCGCCCGTCGCACCACGTCGGCTTTGCTGCTCGCTGAAACCTTGATCGCGGAATATGAGGCGATGAAGCAGCGGCGCGGCCTGCTTGATTTTTCAGATTTGATTTCCCGCACGCAGCGCCTCCTCACTCGGCCTGAAGTTAGTGCGTGGGTGCGCTATAAATTGGATGCCGGTATCGACCATGTGTTGCTGGACGAGGCACAAGATACCAGCCCCGGCCAGTGGGATGTGCTGAAAGCGCTGACAACAGAGATTTTTGATAATAGTGAAGGCTCCAACCGGCAGCGCACAGTGTTTGTGGTGGGTGACCCGAAACAATCCATCTATTCGTTTCAAGGCGCGCGACCTGACAGTTTTGACCTACAACGCAGCGCCTATGAGCGCGACGCCAAACGCAGCGGCCTTGAATTAAAATCACTCAAGTTTTTGGCCTCGTTCCGCTCTGCACCCGCCATTCTCAAAGGTGTCGATAATGTCTTTGCTCAAGACGAAGTGCGCAAGGGCGTAACATCCGATGGCACAGGAACCGTGCACGAGTCTCTCCGCCCCGGCGCGATTGGCCGTATTGATGTGTGGGATGTTATGCGCGCAACGCCACCAGAAGCGCCGAAGGAATGGACTGACCGGCCAGATATTGAGCAGGCGCCGTTGGTAAAAGTCGCAAAATCAGTTGCCAAAACCATTGCGCGGTGGACACAAACCGGCTTTGCCAAGCCCGGCGAAATTCTGGTTCTGGTGAGGAAACGCAACGCCTTTATTCATGCGCTCGCCCGCGAGCTCAAAAATATGCAACCTCCGGTGCCGGTTGGCGGTGTTGACCGCCTTACCTTGCTTAGTCACATCTCCATCAAAGATTTATTGGCGTTGGCCCGTGTTTGTGTGACGCCAGCTGACAGTCTGTCGCTTGCCAGCCTGCTCAAAAGCCCTGTGTTTGGTTACAGCGATGATGAGATGATGGCGCTGGCTTTGGCCGCAAATGGCAAATCTCTGTTGCAGGCTTTGGCACGGCAAACCGATACCAAATCAATAGCTGTGTTTGACCAGCTTAAAATCTGGCGTGATCGCGCCGACAACATGCCGCTCGATAAGTTTTTTGCCCTTGCGCTTGGCGCTGATGGGCTGCGGCGTAAATTTGTGGCGCGGTTTGGTTCCGAGGTTGAGGATATTCTCGATGCGTTTTTAATGGTGGCTGCGGAAGCAACACGCGAAGATAATCCCGGCCTCGACGCTTTCGTTGAAGCGCTGGAGTCTGACCCGCCTGAAATTAAACGGCAGATGGATCAGGCGCGTGATGAAGTACGGATTATGACTGTCCATGCCGCCAAGGGTTTGGAAGCGCGTCACGTGTTTCTGGCTGATGGCGGCGGTGCGATTGCCCATTCCAGCCAGCGCCCGGTTTTGGGAATTTACAATAAAGCCGGAATGCCGCTTGGCGGGCGCGATTGTTATCTGTGGTTAACCGGTGGCGAGAAATCTCCGCTGTTAAAGGATATTCATGATCGCCATACAATGTTGGCGGAGGATGAATACCGCCGCCTCCTTTATGTAGCGATGACCCGGGCCGAAAACACCCTGACTATTTGCGGCTGGCGTGGCGTGAAGGATAAACAAAACGGATGGGCTGAATGGGTCAAAGCCGGTTTGTTTGGCGCTGATGGCAAGCATGACTATGTATCGCCGGAAGGCATTTCGATGTGCCGCTTTGCGCCAAACGGGGCAATGCCTGAAACCGGTTTGATCAGTGCAACAGACGCTGCCAAAGCTGAACCATTTACCTTTGCCGCATTGCCACCCGAACCTGAAATCCCGCGACCGCTGGCGCCGTCCGCCGCCGCGCTTATCATTGAGGCTGACAGCGAAAATGAGCTTGAAAAATTACTAGAACCTCAAACCTACATTTCGCCTGTATTGGGGAACGCGGAAGAAACACCCGCTGCCATGCAGCGGGGCACTCTTGTGCACACCCTGCTGCAACGCCTGCCGGATATGCCAATTGATGATCGCGCTGCAGCCGCCGCACGGTTTATAGCCAGCAACGCCGGTGCTCTCAGCGCCAATGATCAAGGACGCATTGTTGATGAAGCACTGGCCGTCGTCAATAATCCGGTTTTTGCAGCATTGTTCGCCCTCGGCTCAAAAGCTGAAGTTCAAGTTTCTGGAACTGTCAATCTGAAGGGCAAAAACCAGATTATAGCCGGTAAGATTGACCGCATCAGCCATACTGGAAACACAGTCACATTGATTGATTTTAAAACCGGGCGCGCGCCGAAAGATTCGTCTCAAGTACCGCAAAGCCATATCGTGCAATTGGCGCTCTACCGGCTGTTGGTTTCACCAGTGTTTCCAAACTGCGAAGTCCACGCGGCCTTGGTTTACACATCCGCGCCCAAGCTGATGGTTTTGGAGCTTGCTGCGTTACGCGCAGCCTTAGATAAACTTGGCGTCAAACCGGCGTGAAATGGTTTGGCATTGCTTGAAACTGCTTGTTCATATCGCCACATTAGGTTCCAACAGAGATATATATCAGGCGATTCGTTTGCTTGATTGAAGGAGAACGATCATGGCCACCGCCAAAGCGACCACCGCAAATTTCGATGCTACAGTTCTAAAATCAGACGTGCCCGTCGTTGTGGATTTTTGGGCCGAATGGTGTGGCCCGTGCCGCATGATCGCACCGGCGCTTGAAGAAATTTCCAACGAGATGGCCGGTAAAATTGCCGTCGTTAAAGTTAATATTGATGAAGAGCCTGAACTTGGCGCAAAATACGGCGTCCGCTCAATCCCGACTCTGCTGATTTTTAAAGGCGGCGAACAAGTGTCCAACATGGTTGGCGCTGTGCCAAAGAGCAAAATGGCAAGCTGGATCGCCAGCGCCGCGTGATTTATCAATGAACTCTATTCTTTGTGATTCCGGGGCTTGCTCCTCGCAAGAACCCGAAATTACCGGAAAAATGAGCGCATTTTCTACCTAAACCGGCGGTGTGCCATTGGCATCCAGCACCGCACCCGCCAAATAAAGCGACCCGCCGATGAGAATACGTGGCGCTTGCTCAAGGCCATTCCATTGGTCACGCAGCATGAGCAACACGGCTTCCGGTGATAAGGCGGCTTCCGCCGACAATCCTGCATTT
>JANMFT010000117.1:0-16934 GCA_031374255.1 Limoniibacter sp.
CAGTGGCCGAGGGCAGGGCGTTTTTGCTACAGGGCGGCGATTGCGCGGAAAGTTTTGCCGAACATGGCGCTGATAACATCCGCGATTTCTTCCGCGTGTTTTTGCAAATGGCGGTGGTGCTGACGTTCGGTTCTGCGCGCCCCGTGGTGAAAGTCGGGCGTATTGCCGGGCAGTTTGCCAAGCCGCGTTCATCCAATGATGAAGTACGGAACGGCATCACGCTGCCGTCTTATCGCGGCGATATCATCAATGGGTTTGATTTTGATGCGGCCTCGCGCGTGCCTGACCCGAACCGGCAGGAAATGGCTTACCGCCAATCGGCGGCGACGCTGAATCTGCTGCGCGCGTTTTCGCAAGGCGGTTATGCGGCGCTGGATAATGTGCACAAATGGACATTGGATTTCGTGTCTGAAAGCCCGCACAAGCACCGTTATGAGGCAGTGGCAGCGCGGATTTCAGAGACGCTGGATTTCATGCGCGCCATCGGTATTACGCCGGAAAACCATGAGGGCCTGCGTGAAACAGACCTCTACACCAGCCATGAGGCTTTGCTGCTCGGTTATGAAGAGGCGCTGACGCGGAATGATTCCACCAGCGGTGATTATTACGCCACCTCCGGCCACATGATCTGGATCGGTGACCGCACGCGGCAGGCCGACCACGCCCATGTTGAGTTTTGCCGCGGCATTAAAAACCCGATCGGTTTGAAGTGCGGGCCAACGCTTGAGCCGGATGATCTCATCAAATTGATCGACACGCTGAACCCTGAAAATGAGGCCGGGCGCCTTACGCTGATTGCGCGTTTTGGGTCGGATAAGGTCACCGATCATCTACCTAAACTCATCCGGGCGGTGGAGCGCGAAGGCCGTACGGTTGTGTGGTCGTGCGACCCGATGCATGGCAACACGATTACGTCCAACGGTTATAAAACGCGGCCGTTTGAGCGGATTTTGCGCGAAGTGACGACCTTCTTTGATGTGCACCGCGACGAAGGAACTCACGCGGGCGGCATTCATATTGAGATGACCGGTAAAAACGTGACCGAATGCACCGGCGGTGCGCGCGCCATTCAGCCGGAAAATTTGGGCGACCAATACGACACCGTCTGCGACCCGCGCCTTAATGCCGAACAGGCATTGGAATTGGCGTTTTTGGTGGCCGAGCAACTCAAAAAAGACCAGCGTGTGTCAGAGCAGCGCATCGCGGCGGAGTAATGGAAACTGATTGCGATGTTGTGGTGGTCGGGGCCGGTTATGCGGGACTGATCGCCGCGCGTAATTTGATTACAGCTGGCAAAAGCGTTGTGGTGCTGGAGGCAGGCAACCGCGTGGGCGGGCGGGCATGGAGCGAGACATTTCCCGGCAATGAAACAATTGTCGATTGGGGTGCGGAATGGGTTTTGCCGGAGCATCACCATGCTTTGATGGCGGAGGCCAAGCGTTATGGCGTTGCACTTGAGCCGATGGTTGATGCGCCGCTGCCGCGATGGCAGATTGGCGATGATGCGTTTAACAGCAGCTTTGCGGATATGGTTGCGGCCAATCCCGGTGTTCAAAAGATTTTAAACCGGCTCGAAACTACGCCAGCAGATTATGCCCAACATGGCGATGAGTCATCTAAAACACTGGCGGATGTTTTAGTGCACGAAACGGCCCGCGACGCGGCTTTGGTCAACGCCGCTTTGTTTCCGCTGACTGGTGCCGACCCTGATGCGCTGGCACTTTCAATGGTCCTTGATGAAATCTGCTTTCATGGTGGCACAATTGCCGAAACCATAGATCCCGCAGAAATTGCGCGGCTGCAAGGCGGCACTGGCGAGATTGCTAAGCGCATGGCGGCAGAATTGCCGTTAGGTACAATCAGGTTTGGTTGTGCAGTGGATACGGTGCTTGATCAAGGCCATCGCATGTCCACGTTGGGTGAGTTTGGAAACGTCACTTCACATAAAGTGATCTTAGCACTCCCGCTTAACGTGCTGAAAAATATTGCTTTTGCGCTACCATTGCCTGAACCTCTTAAAACGTTCAGAAATGAAAGCCATGCTGGCCGCACCATGAAGATTTGGGCGCTGGCAAGCGGAAAGACACTGCCGGAAGAGTGCTTCATAGCTGGCCACATGTTCAAGTTGACCTATGCTAAACCAGCGGGCGAAGGCGGAGTTTTAATCTGTGCGCAAGCTTTAGTTGATGAGGCTGGAAGTGCTGATGAAGCGGAACTAAAGGCCACATTCGAGGGCCTTTATCCCGGCCATAAAGTACTCAGCATTTTCAAACATGATTGGGTTTCTGATCCGCTTGCACTTGGCAGTTGGCATGCAGGCCGGCCAGGGCAAGAGGCCGCACTGCGTGCAATGCGCGAACCAATTGGCAAAGTTATCTTCTGTGGCGGGGATTTTAATGACCCGTGGTCGGGCTGGATTGAGGGAGCAATTTTGTCTGGTGCAAAAGCAGCGCGCACGTTTTCGTGAAGCACGTTCCCGTGAAGCACGGTTTCGTGTTTGGCAGTTGCACGCCTCTTTGTGTGATCAAATTGTATGCCGCTCAAAGCGGCGTCAACCTGAGGAAAATTTGATATGAAAACACTTCTCGCAACTGCCGCATTCGCCATTTTCGCATTTGCCGGCTTAGCCAACGCTGCCGAAATGAAGGCCTGCGACGACGACACATTCGCCATGGTGATGAAGGCCGTTGAAGGCGCAAAAGGCGATGCCAAAGAAATGGGCATGAAAGAACTTGAAATGGCCAAAATGGCCATGACAGAGAAAAAAGCCGATGAATGCTCAATGCATTTGGGCGAGGCAGAAAAAGCCGCGATGATGAAGTAGCAATTATTGTTCAATCTGAACATAGTGGCTGGCGGCAGTTAGGTCTGCCGCCATTTACTAATGGGCAGCTTGGCAAAACTCTTGCCGCAACCTTCCAACCATTTACTTATATGGGACGACTGGCAGTTCGGCTGCAATCCAACCGGAAGTAAACAATCCTCCTCCCATACCTTCCTTCACATCAACGACCCGAGACAGGCCGCGTTTTTCGAGCTCTGCCGCTGTCTTTGTAGAGCGTCCGCCTGCTGCGCAAATAAGCCCGATTGTTTTACCGGGGTTTGCAGCAGCAATTTCCTCCAATTTTTCATAATAGTCCTTAGCACCCATCGTCAGCGTTATCGCGCCGGGTGCAATGCCAGAGCTTTGCCATTCGCCCTTGGTGCGCACGTCAACCAAGACCAGCGTTTCATTTTGCATTTTTGCCCATGCGTCCTGGACGCTAATGGTTTCTGCTGACAAGCCGGCGGACACAAACGCCAGCCAACAGGCCAATGTTAATATCAAACGTTTCATGAGTTTATTCCGTTCACAATAAACATGGTTCAGTTTAAGCTGTAGAACGAGATGGGACGAAAAGAACCCATTGCAAGCCGGTGGAACAAAAATGGCTGAAACTCATCGTGGCAAATGCCTATGCGAAAACGTGCGCTTCACCGCGACAGGCCCCATGCGCGGCGTGGTTTATTGCCATTGCACGCAATGCCGCCGCCAGACCGGCCATTTTCTCGGCGCAACCAATGTGCCGAATGAGCAGTTAGAGGTCACAGGCGCTGAACATTTGAAATGGTTCAAATCATCTGACGAAGCCGAACGCGGATTTTGCGGGAATTGCGGATCAGTGATGTTCTGGAAAATTGAGGGCAGGGGCTACACCTCCGTCACCGCCGGTCTCTTCGAAAACCCGACGGATCTGCAAGGTGCGATGCATATTTTTGTGGCCGACAAGGGCGATTATTATGAGATTAATGATGGCCTGCCGCAATTTGAAAAATCATCGGCAGACATAAAAGTGGCAGTCAGTTGATCTCGCGCGCCAAGTTGATCTGTCAGTCAGCATAGACACCCGGGCCCAAAAACCGGGTGTTCACCCAGCCCTCGACAATTGCAATCGGGCCGGTTTCATTTGCAGGGTATTGGGCAACTGCGACGCGCGCCCAACGTCCGACGGTATTTTCTGGAAATACCCAAACATCATTTCCAAAACGCAGCTTGGTAACGATAGGGTTTTTGATTCCAGCGCCGGTGCGAACATTCAGCGCGTCATCGGTTCCGATATTGGCGACCTTGCGCGGGGTCGTGCCATCTGGATATTTGATACAGCCTCCGGTTTGGGCATTGGCGGAATCGCCTGACATTTTCAGTGCGCCTGCAAACGGAAAATTAAAATCGCTCATCCCGTCTGACCCTGAAGTGTTGGTTATTGTCAGCTCATACTTCCGCTGATCTGGCAAAGTGATAAATATCAGCGCGGTATCATTGCTGTTTTGCGGGGCTGTCTCACTAGCTTTAATGGTGCCATCAGGAGTTTGAACCCGAGCGCCACCGCCATATGTGTCAATGCTGATGAAAGGCTCGGTGAAACGGCATGCAAAACTTGGTACGCTAGAGGCATGGGCGGCGGTCGATGCAAGGCATAATGCAAGGACGTGAGGCAAAGTCGATTTCATTTCATCACCATAAGACGATTTTGTAATCTGCAAAATCCTAAGCCAATTTTGGGTGTTAGCAAGCGGGTGCGATTAAGCAAAAACATGAGGCGGCAGATTATTGTTCAATAATAATGAACATACTTCCGTTAAAAAGACGTATTTCATTGAACGATGAATGCGATTAGTTCGATAGGTAAGGGAGTTTTAAAAATGTCTTTTTCCTCATCATCCCGCATGCCATCCATATTTATTTCACACGGCGCGCCTAACATCGTGCTCAGCGATTTACCGGCCAAGCAATTTCTACAAATTATGGCTGCCGATTTGCCGCGACCAAAAGCCATTGTGGTTATCTCTGCTCATTTTGAGCATGAGGGTGTTGCAGTGGTCACCGACGCTAATCCGCCTATGATTTATGATTTCGGCGGGTTCGAAGCTGAACTTTATAAGTTGGTTTATGCTGCGCCGGGTTCGCCAGAGGTGGCTGAGCAAGCGATTGCTCTCCTCACAAAAGCCGGTCTCAATCCGGCGCGCGTTGCAAAACGCGGCTATGATCACGGCACATGGAACCCGCTTATACTGGCTTATCCTACAGCGGATATTCCGGTGGTTGTGGTTTCGGTTGACCCCACTAAAGACGCCCGCCACCACTATGCAATTGGCCAAGCGCTTGCACCTTTGGCTAATGAGGGCGTTCTCATCGTCGGTTCAGGCCATATCACGCATAATTTGCGCGGGTTTTTTCAGCGCGGGCGCGATGCCAAGTTTGATGCGATGATTGATAATGCCAGTGCAGAATTTGTGGCGTGGATTTACGACCGGGTTTCAAATGGCGATGTCGAAGCCCTGCTCGATTGGGAAACCCAAGCGCCTTTTGCAAAAGAGAACCATCCTGAAGCCGAGCATTTTATGCCGTTTTTTGCAGCACTTGGTGCAGGAGGTGAACAAGCAGTTGGCATGCGATTGCACCACTCATTGCAATCAGGTTTTTTTGCTTATGATCATTATGCCTTTGCGAAGGCTGCTTGAGGCTTAAGTATTTTTGCCGCGCCAGCGCTTCGAGTATACGAGCGCAGCGTAGGCAATTGCAAAGCCGATGATGACGCCGATGAGCAAGCGCTCATGCTTCATAATTTCGCCGCCAAGTGCCGTTTCAGCACCGGCGCCCAAAAAATAGCCGAGGCTGAAAAACATGGCAGTCCACACAACTGCGGAAACCGCATTCAGTGCGATGAATAAACCGAACGGAATGCGGGCCATGCCAACAGCAACGCCGCCAAGGAACCGCAATCCATAAATATAGCGGTTCATCAAAACGGATTTTATCGGGTTATTGCGAACAAAAGCCATCGCTTTATCAAAGCCCGGCTTATGAAACTGGCGCTGCATCCAAGGCCACGAGGCGGCGTAACGGCCTAAGCAATAAACCAGTACATCACCCAAAAATGCGCCGGTAAAAACAGTGATCACTGCCAGCGGCAGGTTAAACACGCGTTGGTGCGTAAAAAAGCCAGCCAGCGTTGCGGCGCTTTCGCCTTCCGCAAGACAACCATTAAACACTGCGACGAGGCCGTAGTGCTCAACAAACCGGTGGAAGAGTTCACTCAATTTTTGGCTTTGCCTTTTTCCAAAACCGCAACAAGGCGAACAAGCGCCGCTTTTATCTCTTCGATTTCGCTGGTGCGCAAATCTTCGATGCGGTCGTGCAACGCCATGATTTCCAGTTCAGCTTTCAAATTCACTTCGTAATCATGGCGGGCATCAATTCGGTCACGTGCAGATTGCCGGTTTGCCGCCATGAGTATGACCGGTGCCTGTATGGCCGCCAACATGGATAATATCAGGTTCAGGAAGATAAACGGATAGGGGTCAAATGCCCCTTTACCCAACATTTCTGTGTTAATCAGCGCCCAGATGGCCAGAAAGCCCAAAAACAACAAAATAAATGTCCAAGAGCCTGCCCAGCGGGTGATGTTGTCGGCCAGCCTTCCGCCAACACCGCCCTCAGACTGGTATTCACTGTTCATATCCCTAGCGATCGTCAGGCGCGCTTTGGCATTGCTGAGAACTTTGCGCTCAGCAGCATTCAATGTTTTTTCGGCGGCCATTTTCATTCTCCAAAGCGATGCTTGCTTTCGCGCTATGAATTAGACGAAAAGACGGCGCATAGCATGTGCAACATTAGTGTGGCGAGGTTTGGAATGGAACGCATAATCAACGCCTTTGGCCACTCCATGCGGGCGCTTAAGCACTTGGCGGGCACCGAAAAAGCAGTCCAACAGGAGCTTACTCTACTCGCGCTGGCACTTCCCGTTGGCTGGTTTTTGGCCCCAAGCTTCGGGTTTTATTTGTTGATGCTAGCGGCGCTGCTCTTGTTGCTAATCGTTGAAATTCTCAACACAGGTATCGAAGCGGCTTGCAATGCCATCACACGTGAAATCCGAGATGATATCCGCATTGCCAAGGATTGCGGCTCGCTGGCGGTGCTTTTGGCTTGCACGATTGCGGGCGGCGTTTGGCTTTATGCGGTTTGGCTGCGGTTCTTTGTTTAGACTTATTGCAGCGCTTCACGGGTCGCGCTAACTGAAGCATATCATGACAAAAGCTCCCGATATTCTCCGTATTGCCACCGCCCAGCTCAACCCGACTTTGGGCGATATTAAAGGCAACCTTGCCAAAGCCCGCGAGGCGCGGGCGGATGCCGCGCGGCAGGGCGCCGATATCATCCTGTTTACGGAGCTTTTCATCTCCGGTTATCCGCCGGAAGATTTGGTGAAAAAGCCAGCGTTCATTGCCGCATGTATGAAGGCAGCTGAGGAGTTTGCAGCCGACACAGCCGATGGCGGTCCAGCGGTCATTATCGGCGTGCCGGTTGCACGTGGCGATAAGCTCTACAATGCAGTGCAGGTCCTGGATGGCGGCAAGATGATTGCTGAGCGCCATAAAATTGATCTGCCCAATTATGGCGAGTTTGATGAAAAGCGCGTTTTTGATGCCGGTGAAATGCCCGGGCCGGTTTCCATTCGCGGCGTTAGAATTGGCATTCCAATCTGCGAAGATATTTGGGGCGAGATGGGCGTTTGCGAGACGTTGGCTGAGACCGGCGCAGAAATGCTGCTGGTGCCAAATGGTTCACCCTATTATCGCGATAAGCAAAATATCCGCCAGCAAGTGGTGCTGCGCCAAGTGATTGAGAGCGGGTTGCCGCTGCTTTATGCCAACCAGATTTGCGGGCAGGATGAATTGGTGTTTGATGGCGCATCGTTTGCGATCAATGCCGATAAGACACTCGCGTTTCAAATGAGCGAGTTTGAGGAACAGGTTTCGGTTTCGGTCTGGCGGCGTGGTGTTAAGGGTTGGGTCTGTGATCTCGGGCCTATGACGCATATTCCTGATGGACCAGAGGCGGACTGGCGCGCTTGCGTCACGGGCCTTCGGGATTACGTGAACAAAAACGGTTTCAAAGATGTGGTGCTCGGCCTTTCGGGCGGCATTGATTCAGCCATTTGCGCTGCCATGGCAGTGGATGCACTCGGCGAAGAGCGCGTGCGCTGCATCATGATGCCATACACTTACACCTCGGAAGATTCGCTGACCGACGCCAAAGCCTGCGCTGCTGCGCTCGGCTGCCGCTATGAGATCGTGCCGATATTTGAGCCGGTCGATGGGTTTTTGAAAGCACTGGGCCCCGTGTTTGAGGGCACGAAATCCGGCATCACCGAAGAAAATCTACAAAGCCGCGCGCGTGGCACCATTCTCATGGCCGTGTCCAATAAATTCGGCTCCATGGTGGTGACAACCGGCAATAAAAGCGAAATGAGCGTTGGCTATTGCACGCTTTACGGCGACATGAATGGCGGGTTTAACCCGATCAAAGATCTTTATAAAATGCAAGTCTATGCGCTGGCGCGCTGGCGCAATGCCAATGTTCCGGCTGGTGCGCTTGGGCCATCCGGCGAAGTGATCCCGGCCTCGATCATCGATAAAGCGCCATCGGCAGAACTTCGCCCCAACCAGAAAGATCAGGATTCGCTGCCGGAATATCCAGTGCTGGATGATATTCTTGAATGCCTTGTTGAGCGCGAAATGGGCGTCGCCGAGATCATCGCGCGCGGTCACGACAAAGCCACCGTCGAGCGCATTGAGCACTTGCTCTATCTCGCCGAGTACAAACGCCGCCAATCCGCACCGGGCGTGAAAGTGACGCGGAAACCGTTTGGGCGGGATAGACGGTATCCGATTACGAACAAGTTTCGGGATAGGGGTTGAAATTTACGAAGACATGTTATATAAAAATATAACAGGAGAACATTATGCTCACTTCAACTCTGCGCACCGTAGGTGGTTCGGTCATGTTGGCAATCCCGAAATCCGTGCTTGATGGTCTGGGCCTTGCTGCAAATGAAAAGGTGGAACTCCGGCTCGACGAAGGCCGATTGGTCATTGAGCCACGCCGACGACCAAAATACACGCTCGATGAACTTGTGGCGCAATGTAGCCCAGACGTGGCGAGCAATGAAGACCGCGAGTGGGATGAGGCTGGTCCTGTCGGTCTTGAGATCATCTGATGGAGCGCGGCGACATTTGGCATGTTGATCTCAACCCGACCAAGGGCAGGGAGCAGGCCAATCCGCGTTACGTGCTAATTCTCACCCCGCGTAGTTTCAATCAGTTAGGCACACCTATCGTTGCGCCGATCACTTCAGGTGGTAATTTTGCCCGTGATCAAGGCTTTGCAGTATCACTTTCGGGCGCGGGCACGAATGCAACCGGCGTTGTGCTTTGCAATCAACTTCGTGCGCTTGATATGAAAGCGCGCAACGCCAAGTTTGCCGAAAAAGTGCCGGAATTTATCATGGATGAAGTTTTGGCGCGCGTTCAGCCGCTGTTTGAATAGGGTGGTTTCAGTTCCCCACTTGATCATCCCGCCCGGCTCCATTAACCCGCGCACATGAGCACTTCACCCGTTACTGTCCGTTTCGCGCCGTCACCCACCGGCTATATCCATATTGGCAATGCCCGCACGGCGCTGTTTAATTGGCTGCATAAAGTGCGTGAGGGCGGCACTTTTATTTTGCGTTATGATGACACTGATGTGGTGCGATCGAAGCTTGAGTATGCGGAAGCTATTGCGAGGGATCTCAAATGGATGGGCGTCACGCCTGACCGTGTGGAATGGCAGTCAAAACGCGCGGATTTTCATAATGCGGCGGCTGAAAAGCTGAAAGCGCTTGGCTTGCTTTACCCGTGCTATGAAACCGCTGAAGAAATTGATTTGCGCCGTAAGATTTTGCTCAGCCGTAAGTTGCCGCCGGTCTATGGCCGCGAGGCGTTGAAACTTACTGCCGAAGACAAAGCTAAGTTTGAGGCAGAGGGCCGCAAGCCGCATTGGCGCTTTTTGTTGCCGAATTTTGATACCGATCCGTTCAAGCCGGTGCGCACAAACGTGACGTGGCATGACCTTGTGCGCGGCTCGCAATCGGCTGATCTGGCATCACTGTCAGACCCGGTTTTAGTGCGTGAAGACGGCACATATCTCTACACGCTGCCTTCGGTGGTGGATGATATCGACATGGGCGTGACACACATCGTGCGCGGCGATGACCATGTGACAAACACCGCTGTGCAAATTGCGATTTTCAAAGCGCTGGGCGCAAATGTGCCAACCTTCGGTCACCATAATCTGCTCACAACATCGACAGGCGAAGGCCTTTCCAAACGCACCGGTGCTTTGTCGATTGGGTCGTTGGCCGCAGACGGCTATGAACCGATGGCGGTAGCCTCGCTTGCCGTGCTGATTGGCACATCGGAATCTGTGGTGGCTTACCCCGATATGGAGACCTTAGCGCAGCATTTGCGGATGGATGGTGTGTCGAAATCGGCGGCAAAGTTTGATCCTGCGGATCTTGATCAATTGACTGCCAATTTGGTGCATTCGAAAGATTTTAACGCCATTGAAGGCCAGTTGGCGACGATGGGTATTGAGGGGCCGAAGGCTGAACCATTTTGGCAGGCCGTGCGCGGCAATTGCGCCAAGGTGAAAGACGCCGCTGACTGGTGGCCGGTTTTGACAGCCATGCCGGTGGATGCCGAGCTGCTCAACGATGAAGACAAGGCCTTCGTGCGCGAGGCTTTTGAGGTGCTGCCGAACGGCGAGTTCACTCCAGAAACGTGGGGTATCTGGATTAACGCCATCAAAGAGCGTACGGGCCGCAAGGGCAAACCGCTGTTCATGCCGATGCGCGTTGCGCTGACGGGCAAAAGCCACGGGCCGGAAATGGCAGCTATGCTGGTGCTGATCGGGCGTGATGAGGTAGTGCGGCGGCGGGGTGAGGACCTAAGCAAGTGTCACCGCACCAGCGGTCTTACCGGCACTTTCAGCTCAATTGCGCCGGATGGGTCGGGCAGAAATACAGGGCCGACAACGCGGATAGAACCTTCGGCAGTGGTTTCGGTAACCCGTGGTTCGAAAATTGCGATAATGTCTTCGTCGGTAAGGCCGCCTGCCGCATTGGCAACACTTTCGCGATCAGCTAAAATATCAGGGCGCGGCGTCGGTACCGGAACCATATCGGCTGTTTCAGCAAATCCGCTAGAAGCCAAAGACTCGCCGCCCACTATGCCCGAACTGCCAGCTAGACCATTATTCAATACTGCCATGCCTTGCACTGCTTGGCAGCGGCAGGCCGGGTCGCTTGAAACGCCATCGCGGCGATAGGCAAAAGCATAGCTCATAGCCTTATAGGCTTGGCCAGCTGTTGAAACCATGTCCTCGGATTCTTCCTCGGGCACTTTGTGCATGAACAATTCAACTTCAGTGCCGGGGCACATGCTCTCACACGCTACGGTGTCGCGTTTGAAATTTTCTTTGGTGGTGGAAAAAGAAATCGGGAAATAGTAGCCGTCGCATTTACGCACGCATAATGTGCGGTAGGTATCGCCGCCAAAATCAAGGCCAGGCACTTCAAGGCTCAAGGCAAGTTTTTTGCGGTCTTCGCGTTTGGCTTTGGTGTCTCCCAAAATCGCGGCAATGTTATTTTCCTGTCTGACTTTTACCTCGATGACTTTTTGTCCATCCTGAACGCCGCAACCTGCCGCATTGTAACGGGCACGGAGAACTTCGCGGCTGGAAACAGTGCCACCGCCTCTCGATAGTCGCGAATATTGGGCTTTTAGCTTGGCCATATTGGCATTCATAGACCGCAGAGCCGTATTGATTTTACTGCAATTGGGTTTGCCGCTGCCAAGGACAATGAAACTGCCGCCGCAGCCCATTGCGCGAAGCTGAGATTTTGCTCTGCCGATTTGTACATCTTGCGCGGAAATAGCTTTGGCATAGCGAGCGGCCTGCGCCGAATTTTTGCCGGAAGGCTGAGACCGCGGTGCATTATCAATTTGCAGTTGCAACGCCCGGCATTGCCAATCATCTGCGGCATTAGCATTCGCCAAGGCGAGCAAAGCAAGGCCCAGCGCAAAAAACAAACGCTTTACTATTGCAACACTTGTGATGCCAAATTGAACCATACGCGATACACGTTCCACATTCGTATAGGTCTCTTACGCAAAACTGTTTTTCGGCGCTACAACAAAGCTAATTAAGCGTTAATGGCGGCGGCCTGCGCCAGCTTTTCAGCGCCGACAACCGCGAGCGCAGCCATATTGACGACGCCTCGCGAAGTGACGGATGGCGTGAGAATATGTGCCGGCAGGGCTGCGCCGAGCAGCACCGGCCCGACATGCAGTGCATCCATCATTTGCTTGACGACGTTGAGCGTAATATTGGCGGCGTCTAAATTCGGGAACACCAACAGGTTTGCTTCGCCAGTGAGCGTTGAGCCTGGGAATACGCGTTCGCGAAGTTCGGCCGAGAGCGCACTATCGCCATGCATTTCACCGTCAAACATGAAATCCACTTTTTTGGCGCGCAAAATATCCGTTGCCTTACGCATTTTGGCGGCAGAAGCAGAATCGCGTGACCCGAAGTTGGAGTGTGACAGCAAAGCTGCGCGCGGCGTGATGCCGAAAGAGCGGATAGCGTTTGCGGCCAAAATCGTTTTTTCGGCAATCTCTTCGGCTGAAGGATCAATTGTCACATAAGTATCAGTCATAAAAATTGCGCCGCGCTGGGTGATCAGCATGGAAAGCGCCGATAAATCAATGAGACCCGGTGTTTTGCCAATGATTTGATTCACCTGCCTTAAGTGGCGCTCATAACGTCCTTCCAACCCGCAAATCATGGCGTCGGCGTCGCCCCGCACGAGAGCAAGTGCTGCGATCACCGTATTGTTGGTGCGCACAAAAGTGCGCGCGGCTTCCGGCGTTACGCCTTGGCGCCCTGTGCGCGCAAGCAGCAAATCGACGTAATCACGGTAGCGCGGATCGTCTTCCGGATTGGTCAACTGAAAATCAACACCGGGACGGATGCGCAGGCCATAACGGCGGAGCCGCACGTCGATTACATTCGGGCGGCCAATCAAAATCGGTTCAGCAGTGCCTTCCTCAATTAAGATTTGGGCAGCGCGCAAGATACGCTCGTCTTCACCATCAGCGAAAATCACGCGGTTTTTCTTACAGGTTTTGGCTGCGGCAAAAACCGGCTTCATAACAAAACCAGAGCGGTAAATGAAGCGGTTGAGCTTATCGAGATAGGCATCCATATCTTCGATGGGCCGCGTGGCGACGCCGGTTTCCATGGCTGCTTTGGCAACGGCGGGCGCAACGCGCATGATGAGGCGCTGGTCAAAGGCGAACGGGATCAAATATTCGGGGCCGAACAAAGGTGTTTCACCCGAGTAAGCGCGTGCCGCGACATCGGACACTTCTTCGCGAGCAAGGGACGCAATCGCCTCAACCGCAGCGAGTTTCATCGCGGTGTTTATAGCCGATGCACCGCAATCGAGCGCACCGCGGAAGATGTAAGGGAAGCACAAAACGTTGTTGACTTGATTGGGCAGATCCGACCGGCCTGTGCAAATCATCGCGTCAGGCCGGGCTTTGCGGGCCTCTTCCGGCATGATTTCAGGGTCGGGGTTGGCTAGCGCCATAATAAGAGGCTGCTCGGCCATTTTTTTCAGAAGTTCGGGTTTCAAAACACCCGCAGCAGACAGGCCAAGGAAAATATCAGCGCCTTCGATAACGTCGCTCAGCGTGCGTGTGGATGTTTCTTTGACATAAGGCAAGCGCCAGCGATCTATGTTTTCGCGGCCTGTATGGAAGACGCCGTCAATATCGGTCAGCCAGACGTTTTCACGTTTGACGCCAATTTCGCACAGTAAATTCACACACGCCAAGGCCGCCGCGCCTGCGCCGGAGGTGACCAATTTTACGTCGGCCAAGTTCTTGCCCGCCAGTTCCATCGCATTGCGAATGGCCGCGGTGACGATGATCGCGGTGCCGTGCTGATCATCATGGAAAACCGGAATTTTCATCCGGGCGCGGAGTTGCTCTTCAATTTCAAAGCATTCCGGCGCTTTAATATCTTCGAGGTTGATACCGCCAAATGTCGGCTCCATCGCGGCCACGGTTTCCACCATTTGCGCGATGCCGGGCGTATCCAATTCGATGTCAAACACGTCAATATTGGCGAATTTTTTGAAGAGAACCGCTTTGCCTTCCATCACAGGCTTGCTCGCAAGCGGGCCGATATTGCCAAGGCCAAGAACGGCGGTGCCATTAGTGATCACAGCCACCAAATTGGCGCGGGACGTGTAATCAGCCGCTTTTGCAGGGTTGTCACGGATTTCGAGGCAGGGCGCAGCAACACCGGGGGAATAGGCCAGCGCCAAATCACGCTGATTGCCGAGCGGTTTTGTGGCGGCGATTTCAAGTTTACCGGGTGTTGGGTAGCGGTGGTAAAACAGTGCATTCTGGTCAAGTTCGTGACGTTTATTGTCGTACTTTTCTTGATCTTTTTTATCGCTCATGAAAACTTGAACCTGAACTGCTGCGTTTTTCAGAGCCTATTTCTTAGTCGCTCATGCAGGGTTTGCCTATCGGAAAGGTGAGCAATCTTTTACGTTCATGCATGACTAAAACTGATTCCCCAAATCTTAAGCCCGAACTTGTGCCACACCGCTTTGTCGCGCGCATTTCATTCGGTTATTTTGCGATGGCTTTATCGCATGGCGTCATGCTGTCGTTTTTCCCGCAATGGCTGGCCGCACAGGGATATTCGGCGGCAATGGTAGGCGCAATTTTATCAGCGCAGCTTGCCGTGCGCACACTAACGGTGCCAGTGATTTCATCACTGGCCGATAATGCGAAAGAGCGGGTTTATGTTGGTGTTGGTTTGGCCATTATTTCACTGGTGTTGTCGCTTGGTTATCTTTTGCCGCAAACATTTTGGCTGACATTGCTGGTGTCATTATTGATTGTGCCGAGCTGGGGCGGCCTTGCGCCGTTACTCGATTCCTTCGCATTATCAGGCCAGCGGCGTTACAAAGCGGATTATGCACGGATGCGGGTTTGGGCATCGATCTCGTTTTTAACGGCGGGAATTATTACCGGCTATGCAACCGGCGCATTTGGTATTGGCCTTGTGCCATGGCTGGCGACGGGGTGTTTTGCCATTATGCTCGGGTCGCAGTTTTTGCTGCCTAAACTCGGGCCGGTGCGCAACAAGCAAGGCAAATTGGATTTTGGTTTTGGTGGCGCAAGTGGTGCGCTTAAGCGCTACGCACCAATGGCGCTGGCATCCGGATTGATTATCGGCAGTCATGGCTATTTTTATGCGTTTGCCTCAATCCACTATGCTTCAATTGGGCACAGCCAAGGCGAAATTGGCTTACTTTGGGCGTTTTCGGTCATCTGCGAAGTGATTTTGTTTTTCTATTCAAAGCGGTTCATCCAGCGCTTTGCGCCCGAAACTTTAATGATTATTGGCGGGGCAGGGGCGCTGCTCCGCTGGCTAGTGATGCCTTATGCGCAGTTTTTTGCGCCATCACCGCTGCTGGCAGATTTCGCGTTGCAATCGCTGCATGCGCTGTCATTTGCACTCACATATTTAGCGACACAGCGCGCGATTTCAGAAAATTTTAAAGACAGTGAAACCGGCAAAGCGCTTGGCCTGACGTTTTTTATGTCGGGCATGGTGTTTTCAGTAACAACATTGATTTCAGGGCCGCTTTATCAGCACTTTGCAATTAGCGGTATTTTTGTAATGGGCGGTTTCGTTGCTACAGGGCTTTTTATATTGTTTGGAACCTTATTGCGCACAAACCCTTTAAGACTTTAAGTAAACCATGACAGTTGTTTCAAAACCCACGCTGATTGTAGAGGACGCCGCATCGGGTTTGGTGCTTCGGCTGGATGGCGCGTGGATTACAAGTGCTGCTGTGCGCTTAAGCGAATTGACACGCGATGCGACGGCAAAAATAAACAACGCCAAATTCGTTATGATAGATTTAAGCGCGGTTGACCAGTTTGATACGGCAGGCGCACTGCACATTGCGCATTTAAGAGATGCTGCAAAACAGGCTGGCGCTCAGTTTGAAATGACCGGTGATCTCGCCTCCAGCGGTTTACTGACACGCGTTCTTGGCAGCGGGCCATTCGTGGCCGAACCAAAGCCCGCGCGCGCCGGTTTGGCCTATCGCACGATGGATAGCCTCGGCCGCTCGATGCATTTGGTCGTCAAAGATTTTGCGATGGCGATGGATATTTTGGGCTCGGTTGTGCGCGGTTCGCAAATGCGCGCCAACCGGCGAAGCTCGTTTTCGTTGACACCGATTGTAGCTCATATTGACAGGATGGGCGTTGGCGCGGTGCCGATTGTGCTGCTGATGTCGTTCATTATTGGTGCGATTATTGCGCAGCAGGGCGCCTTTCAGCTCCGGTTTTTTGGCGCTGAAATTTATGTGGTGGATCTGGTCGGTATTCTCGTTTTGCGCGAAATTGGCGTGTTGATCACGGCGATTATGGTGGCGGGGCGGACCGGCAGTGCGATCACGGCTGAAATAGGCTCTATGAAAATGCGTGAGGAAGTCGACGCACTCACTGTCATCGGGCTTAACCCGGTTTCAGTTTTGGTGTTTCCGCGACTTGTGGCTTTGGTCATTGCCCTGCCTTTGCTTTCAATCATCGCAAATTTTGCTGCACTTGGCGGTGCTGCATTGGTGGCTTCCATTTATTCCGGCATTTCGTTTGAGGCATTCATCTCGCGTTTGCGCGAGGCCGTTGATCTTTCAAGCGTACTTTCAGGCCTTATCAAAGCACCATTCATGGCGATGATTATCGGGATAATTGCTGCAATTGAGGGCCTCAAAGTGCAGGGCAGCGCCGAATCGCTTGGGCTTTGTGTAACCCGATCCGTGGTCAAATCAATCTTTGTTGTGATCGTCGTTGATGGTCTGTTTGCCATTTTTTACGCCGCGATTGATTTTTAAAGCATGACAAAATTGGTCGATAATAACGAGATCATATTGTCCGTAAGAGACGTGACCGTGCGCTTTGGCACAAATACT